>NZ_JACIZD010000015.1 GCF_014359565.1 Immundisolibacter sp.
TGGCGTTTGCGGGCGCGGCACAGCCTCAGTGCGTCCTGAGGGAGCCCAAAACCCGAAATACCCGGCTGAAACGCGTACATTTACCCAATCCACATCCGAAAACGGGCCGTTTTTCCCCCAGCTCGGTCACGCGTTGGCGCCGTCATGTCCACGGCGCCGGTTTCGGTGGATTGATCAGCGATTCCTTAAGCGCATGGATCACTCCTTCCCTGGAACGGTCGTGAACATCGAAATCAACACCGCGGACACGAGCAGCTATCGCTTGCGCTCGGAATCCGGCAACTGAAGAGAGATTGCAATGGCCGAGAAAGTTATTCTGAAGATTTACGACATCGTTGGAAGCCCCGTATGGGTCTCAACTGACGATGGGCAAAAGGTGTTTGACAAGATCGTCGCGGCCTTCAAGGCCGGTCGCGGCGTGGAGCTGTCGTTTGCCAACCGGGACAACCTGATCTCCGCCTTTCTCAACGCCGCAGTAGGCCAGCTATACGACGGCACCTACGACGAAGACTTTCTCCGGCAACATCTGAATTTCGTGGACCTTTCAGATGACGATCAGGCCATGCTGGAGCGCACGATAGAAAATGCCAAGCGGTACTTCGCAAACCGCGACGGATACGACCGGGCCTGGGGAGACGTGGTCGATGAAGACGAAGAATAAGGCTTACGACGCTCGACACTATACGTTCAAGGAGAACGAGCCGATCCTGATCGACGCTAACGTCTGGCTCTTCCTGCAACCGCCAGCCGCTCAGCCCACTCCGCAATGGGCTACGGCATATTCGAGTGTGTTCGCTGATCTTCTGAAGGCCAAGGCCACGCCAATGATGGATGCTCTGGTTCTCAGCGAATACATCAACCGGCACCTGAGGATCGAGTACGACGCGACGTGGAAGGCCCGCTATCCGGGCTTCAAAGCGTTTCGTCGATCTTCTGATGGTAAGGCGCTCGCCGGTGCAACTGTTGTTGACGTCCGATCGATCTTGAAGTTCGCTGTGTTTGAGGACACTGGATTCTCCAAGATCAACATCAACGACGTATTGGACGGCGTCGCGAACGGCGATTTGGATTTCAACGACGGCGTACTGATCGAGAACTGCCGGCTTCGGGGTTGGAAGTTACTGACTCACGATGGTGACATGACACTGGGTGGTATCGACGTGCTGACCGCCAACGGCAAGCTGCTCAAGAAATGTCCGTAAATAACCGCAAAAAACTCATCGAAGTCGCCCTGCCGCTGGACGCCATCAACGCGGCCAGCGCACGCGAGAAGTCCATACGCCACGGCCATCCGAGCACGCTGCACCTGTGGTGGGCGCGGCGGCCGCTGGCGGCGGCCCGCGCCGTGATCTTCGCGCAGATGGTGGACGACCCTTCGGCGCACCCGGACCTGTTTCCGACCGAGAAGAAGCAGGAGAAAGAGCGGCTGCGGCTGTTCAAGATCATCGAAGACCTGGTGCTGTGGGAGAACACCACCAACGAGACTGTCTTGCAGGCGGCGCGCGACGAGATCTGGGCGAGCTGGCGGCGCGCCTGCGCCGAGAACGCCGACCATCCGCGCGCCAAGGAGCTGTTCGACCGCCACAAGCTGCCGGCCTTCCACGATCCCTTCGCCGGTGGCGGCGCGTTGCCGCTCGAGGCGCAGCGGCTCGGGCTCGAGAGCTACGCCAGCGACCTGAACCCGGTGGCGGTGCTCATCAACAAGGCGATGATCGAGATCCCGCCCAAGTTCGCGGGCAGGCCGCCGGTGAACCCCGCGGCGCGCAAGGAGAAGTCGCTCCTCGCCCGCGAGTGGAAGGGCGCGCAGGGCCTGGCCGAGGACGTGCGCTACTACGGGCAGTGGATGCGCGACGAGGCCGAGAAGCGCATCGGCCACCTCTACCCGAAGGTCGAGGTGACGCCTGAGATGGCGAAGGCGCGGCCGGACCTGAAGCCCTACGCCGGCCGTAAGCTCACCGTGATCGCCTGGCTCTGGGCGCGCACGGTGAAGAGCCCGAACCCGGCCTTCGCCAAGGTGGATGTGCCGCTCGCCTCGACCTTCATGCTCTCCACCAAGGCGGGCAAGGAGGCGTACGTCGAGCCGGTGATCGAGAACGGCGGCTACCGGTTCACGGTGAAGGTGGGAAAGCCGAAGGATGCGGAGGCGGCGAAGCTCGGCACCACGGTCGGCAAGCGCGCGGCGTTTCGGTGCCTGATGTCGGGCGTGCCGGTTACATACGACCACATCCGAAGCGAGGGCCAGGCAGGACGAATGGGCGCTCGCCTGATGGCCATCGTGGCCGAGGGCGAACGCGGGCGCGTCTATCTTGAGCCGACATCGGAACACGAGGTGGCGGCGCTCAAGGCGAAGCCGGAGTGGAAGCCGGATGTCGCGCTGCCTGTGAACCCGCGTGACTTCAAGACGCCGAACTACGGCTTGATGACGTTTGCGGACCTCTTCACCCCCCGCCAGCTCGTGGCGCTGACGACCTTCTCCGACCTGGTGCAGGAAGCGCGCGAGCGGGTGCAGCGCGACGCCCTCGCCGCCGGCCTGCCCGCCGAAGCCAAGCCCCTCCGCGACGGCGGCACCGGTGCGTCGGCCTACGCCGAGGCGGTAGCCGTGTACTTGGCGTTTGCAGTGTCCAAGATGACGAATATTGGATCCGCGATCGCATCATGGATGAGCGATCGCGGTGCGTTTCGTGAGACGTTCGCTCGGCAGGCAATTCCGATGACGTGGGATTTCGCGGAGGCGAACACGTTTGCCGACACGGGCGGCAGTTTCGCAATCGCCATCGACAAGGGAGCGATGGCGATTGATGCGTTCCCGTCTAGCACCATTGCGACCGCGGCGCAGGTGGATGCCGCAACGCAGAACGTCAGTGCCGACAAGGTTATCTCCACCGACCCGCCCTACTACGACAACATCGGCTACGCTGACTTGTCGGACTTTTTCTACGTGTGGCTGCGTCGCTCGCTGCGGCCCATCTTCCCTGACCTTTTCGCCACGCTCGCGGTGCCCAAAGCCGAAGAACTGGTTGCGACGCCCTACCGTCACGGCAGCAAGGAGAAGGCGGAGACCTTCTTTCTGGATGGCATGACGCAGGCGATGCATCGCCTCGCGGAGCAGGCGCACCCGGCCTTCCCGGTCACCATCTACTAAGCATTCAAGCAATCGGAGAGTGACGGCGGCGACGGAACCGCGAGCACAGGCTGGGAAACGTTCCTTGACGCGGTCATCCGTGCTGGCTTCGCGGTCAGCGGCACTTGGCCGATGCGAACGGAAGGTTCTGGGCGAATGATCGCGAGGGATACCAACGCCCTCGCTTCCAGCATCATCCTCGTCTGCCGCCCACGCGCCGCCTCTGCGCCCACCGCCACGCGCCGCGAGTTCGTCACCGCACTCAAGGCCCAACTGCCCGTGGCGCTCGCCCACCTGCAGCGCGGCAACATCGCGCCGGTGGACCTGGCGCAGGCGGCCATCGGCCCGGGCATGGCGGTCTACACCCGCTTTCGGCAAGTGCTCGACGCCGAGGGCAAGCCGCTTGCCGTGCGCGAGGCGCTGGCGCTCATCAACCAGACCCTCGACGAGGCGCTGGCCGAGCAGGAGGGCGACTTCGACGCCGACAGCCGCTGGGCGCTGACCTGGTTCGAGCAGCAGGGCTTTGCCGAGGGCGAGTACGGCGTGGCCGAGCAGCTCAGCAAGTCCAAGAACACCAGCGTCGCCGGCATGGTCGAGGCCGGCATCGTCGAGTCGAAGCGCGGCAAGGTGCGGCTGCTGCGACCCGAGGAACTGCCCGCCGACTGGGACCCGGCCACCGACCCGCGCCTCACCGCCTGGGAGGTGGTCCACCACCTGATCCGCGCGCTCGCAGGCGGCGGCGAAGGCGCGGCGGCCGGGCTGGTGGCCAAGCTCGGTGCCAAGGCGGAGATCGCCCGAGAACTCGCCTACCGCCTCTACACGCTGTGCGAGCGCAAGAAGCGCGCGGCCGAGGCGCTGGCCTACAACGGCCTGGTCCAGAGCTGGCCGGAGATTACGCGGCTGGCGCGAGAAGCCCCGGTGGCGGCCACGGATGGGCAGGTGGACCTGTTCTGAGGCGCTCGCCAGCATGAGCTGCCGAACGCGGGTAACCCATTGATATGTAGTTAGCGTCTGTTCCGGACATTGACAATAATGGAACGCTAATTGACAATGAAAAGCGGATTCCATGACAAAAATATCCGCCATGCCAGACAAAGACGCCATACGCCAGCGGGCGCTGCACCTTATCGCCGCGGACGGCCACGGTGTGGCCCGTCGACTGGCGGCCGAGTTCGGAATGTCCCGCCAGGCGGCGAACGTGCATCTGCAAGCCCTGCTGGGCAGCGGGTTGGTGCAGGCCGAGGGCAAGACCCGGGCGCAGGTTCACCGCCTGGCGACCCTGGGCGAGGCCACGCGCAGTTACCCGTGCGCGGGCCTGCGCGAGGATGTTGTGTGGCAGGAAGTGTTTGCGCCGGTGCTCGCCGGCCTGCCCGACAACCTGCTCGGTGTGTGGCAGTACGGTGTGACGGAGATGGTGAACAACGCGATTGATCATTCCGGTTCCGCGCAGGTCCACGTGGGGGTGCGGCGCAACGCCGTGGTTAGCGACGGCTGGGTGGCGGACGACGGGGAGGGCATCTTCCTGAAAATCCAGCGGGCGCTGAACTTGTACGACCCACGCGAGGCTATTCTGGAACTGGCCAAGGGCAAGCTCACCACCGACCCGGCGCGGCATTCCGGCGAGGGTATTTTCTTTACCTCCAAGGTGTTCGACGTGTTCGACATCCGCTCCGGGCGCCTGCATTTCATGCACGGCGAACATGATCCGGACGTGCTGTTGGAGCGTCCCACGGACGCCCCGGGCACGTTGGTGTTGATGCGGCTGGCCAACGACAGTCCGCGCACCGTCAGGGAGGTGTTCGATGCCTTCGCGGAGCCGGAGGAGTACAGCTTTGCAAGAACGCTGGTGCCGGTGCGCCTGGCGCAGTACGAGGGCGAAAAGCTGGTGTCGCGCTCGCAGGCCAAGCGGCTGTACCAGCGTTTCGAGCGTTTTCGCCACGTGGTGCTGGATTTCGAGGGCGTCGCGGAAATCGGGCAGGCGTTCGCGGATGAACTGTTCCGCGTTTTTCCCCTGGCGCATCCAGAGGTGATTCTGGCGCCCACGCACATGACGGCTGCGGTTGCACAGATGGCAAGCCGCGCGCGGGCACAGCGGCCTGACGCATAACGCATAACAACGGGTAGAGGTAGCGGACACATGGCCCTCAGCAACCACGAGCGCGTCGGCAAGGCGCTGGACCTTCTCAAAGGCGGCTTGGCGCCGTTTGTAGAGCGCGAGGTGCGGGCGGCGATTGCCGCCAATGCGCTGTCGATGCAGCGTGTGAAGAGCTTTGTCGAAGACCCGCTGCTCGCCAACAAGGGCATCGGCGAGTGGGACGCGGCGGCCTTGCTGAAGTTGATGTGGGAGACCTGGAACGACGTGTTCCGCAAGACGCTGGGTTTTGCCGAACGCAGCCTGGTGTCGGAGATTCGCGACTGGCGCAACAAGTGGGCGCATCAGGCGCCGTTTTCGAGCGACGACGCGGACCGCGCGCTCGATTCCGTGGAGCGGCTGCTCACCGCCGTCTCGGCGCCGGAAGCCGAAGAGGTGCGCCGCATGAAACTGGAGCTGCGCCGCCTGGTGACCGACGAGCAGGTGCGCGGCGAGAAGCGGCGACTGGGCGGCTCGTTGATCGAAGCCGCCGCCCAGGGCGCACTGAAACCCTGGCGCGAAGTGGTGACGCCACACGAGGACGTGGCCAGTGGCCGCTACCAGCAGGCCGAGTTCGCGGCCGACCTGTGGCAGGTGCACCTGGGCGAGGGCACGGACGAATACCGGAATCCGGTGGAGTTCTTCCGCCGCACATACCTCACCGAGAGCCTGAAGGGCATGCTGGTGGGCGCGGTGCGGCGGCTGACGGCGGGGGGCGGCGACCCGGTGGTGCAGTTGCAAACCAACTTCGGCGGCGGCAAGACGCACTCGATGCTGGCGCTGTATCACCTGTTTTCCGGCATCGCGCCGACCGAACTGGCCGGCATCGATGCAGTCATGCAACAGGCGGCTGTCCCCAAGCTGCCAGCCACTCGCCGCGTGGTACTGGTCGGCAACAAGATTTCGCCGGGCAATCCGTCGGTCAAAGCCGACGGCACGGTGGTGCACACCCTGTGGGGCGAGCTGGCCTGGCAACTGGGCGGTAAGCAAGCCTACGCGCGGGTGCAGGCCGACGATGAAAAAGCCACCAGCCCCGGCGACGTGCTGCGCGAGCTGTTCAACGATTACGGCCCGTGCCTGATCCTGGTCGACGAGTGGGTGGCCTATGCCCGGCAACTGCATGACCAGAGCGACCTGCCGGCCGGCGGCTTCGAAACGCAATTCACGTTTGCCCAGGTACTGACCGAATCCGCCAAGCTGGCGAAGAACTGCCTGCTGGTGATCAGCCTACCGGCGTCGGATACGTCCGGCTCGCCGCATACCCAGGCCGACGACGTGGAAGTGGGCGGCACCCGGGGGCGCGAGGCGCTGGACCGCCTGCGCAACGTGGTTGGGCGGGTGGAATCCTCCTGGCGCCCGGCGAGCGCGGAGGAGGGCTTCGAGATCGTGCGACGGCGCCTGTTTCAGCCGCTGTCCGACCCGGCGCAGTTCAAGGACCGGGACGTCGTGGCGCGCGCTTTTGCGGATTTCTACCGCGCGCAGCAGGCGGAGTTTCCGCCGGAGTGCCGCGAGGCCGACTACGAGCAGCGCATCAAGGCGGCCTATCCGATTCACCCCGAGGTCTTCGACCGGCTCTACACCGACTGGTCCACGCTAGTGAAATTCCAGCGCACACGTGGCGTGCTGCGCCTGATGGCGGCGGTGATTCACAGCCTGTGGGAGAAGGGCGACCGGAACCCGCTGATCCTGCCGGCCAACATCGCGATGGATGATCCGCGCGTGCAGTCCGAGCTGACGCGCTACCTGTCGGACAACTGGGTGCCGGTGATCGAGAAGGATGTCGATGGCCCGAACTCGCTGCCGCTGAAACTGGACAGCGAACTGCCGAACCTGGGCAAGTTCTCGGCCTGCCGGCGGGTAGCGCGCGCGATTTACCTGGGCTCGGCGCCGACCACGGCCGCAGCCCACAAGGGCATAGAAGACCGGCGCGTGAAGCTGGGCTGCGTAATGCCGGGCGAATCGCCGGCGGTGTTTGGCGATGCCCTGCGGCGCCTGGCCGGCGCCGCGACCTATCTGTACCAGGACGGGCCGCACTACTGGTACTCGACCCAGCCGACTGTGACCAAGCTGGCGGAGGACCGTGCGGAGCAGCTCAAACGAGACCTGGACAAGGTGGTGGCCGAGCTGGAAAAGCGCGTCCGCAAGGATCTGGCAAACAGCGGCGACTTCAACCGCATCCACCCCATGCCGCACAGCGGCGCGGACGTGCCGGACGATCTGGACGCCCGACTGGTGGTGCTGGGCATCGACCACGCCTACAGCCGGGACACGAACAGCGCGGCGGAGGTGGCGGCCAAGGCGATTCTGGAGATGCGTGGCAACGCGCCGCGCCTGTATCGCAACACGCTGGTTTTTCTGGCGGCGGACAGGACTCGCCTGCAGGATCTGGACGAGGCCGCGCGCAAGTATTTGGCGTGGGAATCGGTCCTCGCCGACCAGAAGCACCTCGACCTGTCGCCGTTTCAGGTGACGCAGGCCGAAACCCAGAAAACGTCAGCCGATCGCGCGGTGGCGGCCCGGCTGCCGGAGACCTATCAGTGGCTGCTGGTGCCGGTGCAGGCCACGCCGCAGGCACCGGTCAGCTGGGAAGCCGTGCGGCTATCGGGCACCGACGCGCTCGCCGTGCGTGCCAGCAAGAAGCTGCGCACCGATGAGCATTACCTGACCAGCTTCGCGCCCACGCGGTTGAAGATGGAGCTCGATCGCGTGCCCTTGTGGCGCGGCGACCATGTGGCGGTGACACAACTGATAGAGGATTTCGCGCGTTACCTGTACCTGCCGCGGCTGAAGGATTCAGCAGTGTTGCTCGGCGCCATTCGCGATGGCGTCGGTCTGTTGACCTGGGAGCGGGACGGTTTCGGCTTTGCCGACAGCTACGACGAGGTGTTGGGGCGTTACCGGGGACTGCGCGGCGGGCAGGTTGTGACGCTGGCGGATGCCCATGCGGCGGGGTTGGTAGTGAAGCCGGAGGTGGCGCGCAGGCAGATGGACGCAGAGCGCGTGAGCATTGCGCCAGCACCCGCACCGGGGGGTGCGTCCAACGTGGTGCCTCAAACGCCGGGGGTAACCCCAGTTGATGGCGCCGGACCGGCGCCCGCGAAGCCGAAACGCTTCCACGGCAGGGTAGTTCTCGATGCCGCCCGGGTGGGCCGGGATGCCGGCAAGATCGCGGAGGAGGTCATCTCGCATCTTGCGGGGCTGGTCGGGGTTGAGGTCACGGTCACCCTGGAGATCGACGCGATAGTGCCGTCGGGAGCGCCAGAAAACGTTGTGCGCACCGTGACTGAGAATAGCCGGACCCTGAAGTTTATCGATCAGGGATTTGAGAGCGAATAGAGAGGCGTTGTGAAGTACCCACGACTTTGACTTCGTTCATGCGCGGCTTGCACCAGGAATACCCGGCAGGACTGGCATTCGAAGCTGCGCATATTTCCGCACCATCACTGGTAATTATATAAGGCGGACAAAAGTTGTCCTTGATCGGGCAAAAAATTAGTCTGAAGAATTTCCAATAACCGAGCCGTTTTCGACGTTTTCAGGTAGCCAAATTCTGGTCCCCTGAAATCGGTTGGAGGCCAGAATTTGGCCCTGCAAAGGGGGGTTGGCGGACAAATTCTGGCCCTGAGAGGGACATTTTTTGTCCTTTCGATTTTTTGCGGCCGGCTGCCGTTTTTGCTGCGAGTCGATCAATCGCCGCCTCGGCATCGGCGACGGTGGTAAACGCACGCCAGTCCAACGTGGCCTTGCATGCCGCAAGACCTTGTTTAGGATGTTCGTAACACGGCAAGTCGGTGAACCTGAAGAGCGAGCAACACTTCGACAAGCTGCCCTTGCCACCCTGCCGCGTCTTTGCGATGAATCCCATTAGTTCGAGCTGCGCGAGTGCCTGATATAAAGTGGTTTTTGATCGCCATCCGCGGTGCGACATGTCGACCGGCGTGCACTCGAGATTGCCGTTATTGTATGAGTTCAGCTTTCTGCGCAGGTCGCTGTAGAGCGCCCTGGCCGAAAACGGCAATGCCCGCCATGCCGGCGAATCGAGAACATCGTGGCGAATTCGTGCGTGCGCCACGCCCTTCCATAGGGTTTCGGCCCCGAGCCCGCGCCGGCTCATAGGGACCGGCCCAGCGTCCGTAAGGCGCGTTCAGGTGGGCAGCCGTGTGCAACAGCCATCAGACGCACAGCGCGGCGCTGTCGTGCCGTCAGGCGCCCCAGGCGGGCTTTGGCAGCCCAGCGGCGCCATGCGGCGTAACAATCTGGGTCGCAGGTGCCTTGGTAATGTGAGTCAGGCCCGCGGCCGGCTGCACCCGGCGCGGGGCCTTTTTTTGGCCTCATGACGCTCCCCCTGCCGCCCGGGCGATTGAGTCCTGTATGTGGTCAATGGTCAGCAGCATTCCCGCGACAACCAATTGGGCTGCAACGAGAAGTGCCAGGGCATCGTCTTCCGCGGTGCAATTGCGCTGCGTGTTTTTCGATTGATGTGTCATTGACCCCGCCACGGCCCTCACCGTGTCGGGTTTTTTTTGCGCTTCCATGTCACGCCCCCTTCGTGCCGGAAGCGGTCCGCGCCCTCGTGCAACGCGGGGCAGGTGGTGGCGTGTAGGCTGGCCGGTTCTGGACCCATTCCAAGAGATCTGCAAACCGCCAGCCGGATTTGCCGGGGCTGATCGAGACGCGAGCCGGTACCAGTTTTTCGCCGGTTTCTTTTTCTCGCGCTTCGAGGGTTCTCCACCCTGTGCGACTCACGCCAGTCAAATCCGCCCGAACAGCCTCCCCGACGATCCGGTGCTTGGCCACGAGCTCCTGAATTTCGTCCGATGCCATGTTTCGTCACTCCGTCACGTGCCGGTACCGCGGTTGCGGTCCGGGCCTTTGCCGGCGTTTTCGACTTTGCCGGCAACTGCGTGGCGGATGATTCAGGAGACACGTTGTCCGAAATAGCCTTTTCGGACAGGGGTCAGCCGACCGTCATTTCTTCGGCGCTTCAACCGGCTTTCTTATCTTCCGTCGGACCGTGTCCGCAGTGAGCCCGTGCTTGTTCTCTATGGCCTCGGCGATTTCAGTCTTAGCCCAGGTCGGGTTGAGCCGCCATATCGCGTCGGCTTGCCTCTGGATGTCGGCGAGTTCCGATTTGGAGACTCCTGGTCGCCCGGGGCTTTTGCCATCGCGGCCGTACCCGATTTGCGCCAGGCCGACGACGATTGGAATCTCGAACCGCTCGGACAGGATGGCGTGATGCCATGCGTCGCTCAGTTCGATTCCGGCCAGTGCGGCCCACTGCGTGTCACCGGCGGCGAGCGCGGCTTCAAGCGACTCAGCGCGCTCCAATAGTTGGCAGGCAAACCATTCAAGTGACAACTCGCGCTTGTTGGTTGCCGCGGGGACGTCGACCGGCGGCGCCGGCAAGCTCTCGACGTGCTCCGCGATCTCCTCGAAGGTCCAACTCTCCCAGCCGCTCGGCATGTCGGTCGCGGGCTCTTGCGCATAGACCATGGTCAGGACATTCGTGACCGGGATCGACTCCCCATCCGGGATGTCATCAACATCCTTCAAGGAGTCACTGGGCAGTTCGGTCCACGTGCAATCCCGATGCATCTGCACGGTCCGCAGGGTGTCAGGCAGTCCGGCCTTACGAAGCACCCTTCCGGCCCATTCGCGCGCTGCTGACAGGCGGCCGTCAATCGCGCCTTTGCGCCGCCCAGCCGCGCTTTGTATCTCGCCGGACTCGCAACGAAGCACCCGGTTGCGGATGTAGAGCAACCCGTCGTACTCCTTGGAGTGCCCTTTTTCTGTCCTGATCTTTCGGCGAAATATCTTGCTCATCCCGCACTCCTTCGGGTGCCCTTCAAAAGGTGCCGCACCGAGCCGGCGAAGGGGTCCGGCTGAAGGGGTCCGACTTTTCGGGGATCAGCCTAGGTGCGGTAATGCGATCAGTCGTCCAAGTGCTCCGACGGCTTTTCGGAAACCGCCTTGCGCGCCGCGCAGCGCTCAGGCTGCGTCCTTGTCCGGCACCAGCTTGACCACGGCGCGGCTGCCGGTCGCCTTGGCGTAGCGCTCCACCGTCAGTAGGGTAGGTTTCGTGCGGCCACCCTCCAGACGTGCCACGGTGGATTGCGTTGTCCCCATGCGCCGTGCCACCTCTGCTTGCGACAGTCCGGCTCGGGAGCGGGCCAGGATGAGCTCGCGCGCCAGGGCGAATTCTTCTTCCAGCGCGTCGTACTCGGTGCGGACTTCGGGGTTCCGCAGCCAGCGTTTCTTGATGTCCGAGAACTTGGTCATGTCACCTCCTTTGCCCGTTGCCGGGCCAGTTCCAGGGCTGTCTTCGGGGTCCGCTGCGTCTTCTTGACGAAGGCGTGCACGATCACCACGCGCCGGCCCGTCACCGTTACATAAATGGCGCGGGCAATGCCGTCCTGAGCCTTTGGGCGCATCTCCCACAGCTTGCCTTCCAGGTGCTTGACGTGTGGCTCGCCCACTTTTTCAAGGCCCAGCGCCTCGATGAGTTCGACGATGCGCGACAGGCGGGCCTGGATGGTGGTCGGCAGCGCGTCGAGTTCCGCGTCGACCGCAACGTTCAGGGTTTCGACAGTCCACGTCATGTTATATCAATTTCGCTATATTCGGCAGCACCATCACCGCGGCGCCGGTACGGTGCAGTCGAGTGGCTGCGGTCACTTCCCGCGCCGCAGATGGATCACGTCGGCGGTGCGGCCACCAGGCAGCCGGCACGCATGGCGCAGGGCGTCGGCCAGCCGCTCAAGCGCGACGGTGCGCTCGGGTATCCTGTCGAATCGGTCGTAGACACGGGTGACGCTGCCGTCGGCGTGCGCCAACACGCCACCGATGTCGGCGGTCGAAACGCCTGCCCGAGCCATCAGCGTTGCAGCCGTGCGGCGCAGGTCGTGCGTTCGGGCATCGGCAATGCCAGCCGCCTGCATCACGGCTTGCGCGTAACGCGACAGGCTGCGCGGGTGCGGCGACTGATCCATCTGCTGGCCCGGAAACAGCACGGGCAGGCCACCGGTGCGGGCGCGCAGGTCGTCGATAACCTCGACGGCGAGGCTCGAAAGCGGCACGACGTGTGCGGCGCGACGCCCCTTGATGCTGCCGCGCGGGATGGTCCATAGCCGCTGGTCGGCATCGATATCTTCCCATCGAGCGGTGACGACCGACCCGCGGCGCTGCGCCGTCACCAGTGCCAGCTTCATGGCCCAGCTGAGCGGTTCTTCCTGCCGGCGGTCGAGTTCAGTCCACAGGGCGGCGATCTCGGCATCGGCCAGCACGCGGTCCCGGCTGGTGCGGCCGACCGTCTTCTTGATCCGACCGGCCGGGTTCGCGGCGATGGTGTCGTCTTCGAGCGCCGAGTTCATCATGGCGCGTAGGACCACCAGCACCTTGTCGGCCATCGTCGGCGTGGATGCCGTCGCGACCTTGCGCAGCACTGCACGCACGTCCTGGCGTGTCACCTCGTCCGCACGCTCAGTGCCCAGCGCCGGCAGCACATGCTTGGCGATCAGGCGGCGCGCTTCATAGAGGGATGCCGCGCTGCGCTCTTGGCGCTGGACCCGGGCG
The DNA here is from genome assembly GCF_014359565.1 of Immundisolibacter sp. NCBI lineage: Bacteria > Pseudomonadati > Pseudomonadota > Gammaproteobacteria > Immundisolibacterales > Immundisolibacteraceae > Immundisolibacter > Immundisolibacter sp. The sequence goes on from NZ_JACIZD010000015.1 coordinate 12,825, forward strand.
GCAAGGTCATTGAGGTACTGCTCGGCGATATCGGCCACCGTCGGCGCCTGAATGCGTCCCTGCGCGCGGCGTCGCGACTCTTGCCGCTGCTGTGCGCGCGCTTCGGCCGGGTCAGTGCCGGTGCCACGCGCCGCCAGGGCCTTGGCGAGTTCGACACGCGCCTGCGCGAGGCCCATGGCAGGGTAGGTGCCCAGCGTGACCACGCGCTGCTTGCCGGCGGGGTCGCGGTAGCGCAGGACGAAGACCACTCGGCCACTCGGATAAACTCGCACGCGCAGGCCGCCGGGTTCGGATAGTTCGAACTGCTTGTCGGTCGGGCGCAGGGCGTCGATCTGTTTGGTCGTGAACCGGGCCATGGGTGCCTCCGGCGGGCGCCAGGTTGTTACCGTGAGCCGCCACGGTAAACGCCACGGTAAACGCCACGGTAACATTTGGCGCTTGCTAGGTTTGGACGGCTTTGAACAATTCTGCCGAAATTTGTTATACCAGTCAAGCAATTGAGGTGACGAAGATGAAGAACTCCGAACGGGATTGGACGGGTAAAACAGCGGAATTACCCTCCTAAGGGGAAGGTCACACGTTCGAATCGTGTTCGGGGCACGCCCCCTTGTCGAGCCGGTCCGGTCTGCACCCAGCATGTCGCCGCCTTCTGCCACCAGTCTTGCCCTGCTGCGTCTGCTGGCGGACGGCGGTTGGCACTCCGGCGTCGAGCTGGCGCAGCAGTTGGGTTTGAGCCGGGCAGCGGTGTGGAAGCAGGTGCAGGGCCTGTCGCGATGGGGCGTGGCGGTGCACACGCAGCGGGCCCATGGCTATCGGCTCAGCCCCGCGCTCGACCTGCTGGATTCGCGCCGGCTGCGCCTTGCGCTGACGGGGATCGTGGCGCCTGATGAGCTCGAAGTGTTCGACAGCCTGCCATCGACCAACGCACACCTGATTGCCCGCATCGGCGCCGGGCGCGGCACGGGTGTGTGTCTGGCCGAGCATCAGAGCGCCGGTCGGGGTCGGCGCGGACGGGCGTGGCATTCGCCGTTCGGGCGCAATCTTTATCTGTCTGTCGCGCAGGCCTACGAGGCCGGCCCGGCCGCTCTGGCCGGCTTGAGCCTGGCGATCGGCGCTGCGCTGGCGCAGCTGCTGACGGCGCTGGGCATCGCCGGCGTGGGTCTGAAATGGCCGAACGATCTGCTGTGTGGCGGCCGCAAGCTGGGCGGGATCCTGATCGAGCTGCAGGGCGACACGCAGGGGCCGTGCTGGGCGGTTGCCGGGATTGGGCTGAACGTGAACATGGACGTCGATGACGGTCCGTCCATCGACCAGCCCTGGACCAGTCTGCTGCGCCTTGCCGGCGGCAGCTGGGACCGCACCGCGCTGGCGGCGCAAGTTGTGTCAAGCGTGCGGCAGGTCATGTCTGCATTTCCCGGCGACGGGCTGGCGCCTTGGTTGGATGCCTATGCGCAGTTCGACCTGTTGGCCGGCTGCCCGGTGGACGTCGACTGGGCGGGCGAGCATATCTGCGGCGTGGCGCGCGGCATCGACGCCAGCGGGGCGCTGCTGGTGGATTGTGCCGGCGAGCGGCGCGCGCTGTGGGGTGGCGAAGTGACAGTCAGGGCGGCGCATGGATCTGCTGTTTGATCTGGGGCACAGCCGCCTGAAGTGGGCCGGCTGGGCGCGCGGACGTTTGCATGCACCCGGCGCCGCCGTATGGCGTGACGAACAGGCGGCGGAGTTTTGCGAGCGTGTGCTCGCCGATCTGGAGCCGCCCCGGCGGGTGGCGATCGCCGCTGTGGTGCGTGGGCCGCTGGCGGCCACGCTGGAATCGGTGGTGCGCGCGCGCTGGGGCTGCCCGGTGTTGCGTCCGCTTTCCAGCGCGCGGTGTGGCGAGGTTCGCAATGGCTATCGCGACCCGGAGCAGCTGGGCTTCGATCGCTGGGCTGGCTTGATCGGCGCCTGGGCGCGCAGCCCGGGCCGCGCGGCGGTAGTCGTGGACTGCGGGTCGGCGGTCACGGTGGATGGCCTGCGGGAGGACGGCCAGCATCTGGGCGGGGTGATTTTCCCCGGGCTGGAGATGATGGCCGAGGCGTTTTATGCCCGCACCGGTTTGGAGCGCGCGGTCATTGGCAGTGATGCCGATGTTGCAGCCGGCTCGACCGCAGACGCCGTGGCGGCCGGCGCCCGGCAGGCGGTGCTCGGCGGTATCGAGCGGGCCGTGCAGGCCTGGTGCCAGCACCTGCCCGGCGCGGCGCTGTGGCTGACCGGCGGCGCTGCGCCCGGCTTGGCACCGGACTTGCCGGCAACGCTGCAGGCGGCGCCGCACCTGGTGCTCGAAGGTTTGGGGCAGATACTGCAACGGGAGGGAAAATGAGAACGATGCTGTGGCTATTGCTGCTGCTCAACGGCGTGCTGGCGTCGTTATGGATGGCCGGTTTCAGCATCCCGGCAAGGCCGGTGGCCGAGCCGACGGCGCCCACGCCATCGGCCAAGCGGCTGCAGCTGCTCAGCGAACTGCCGGCACCGCCGCAACGACTCGATTCCCTGCCGCTGGACGGGGTGATGGCAGCCGATGTCGCCGCCCCGGAAAGCGCGGTCGAGGTCGAGACGCCAGCGCCCGAACTTGCGGCCGCACCGGCCATTGAGCCGTCCATCGTCACGTTGGCGGCGCCGGTCGAAACCGCAACCGAGCCGAGTGCACCGAAACTCGCGCCGCCGGTGACCGAAACGGCGCCGTCGGCCCAGCTTGGCCCGTCGGCGCCCGACATGGCCACACCGCCGCCTGCCGATGCCGCGGTCTGTTACCGCACCGCAGCCCTGGCCGGCGACGCTTACGAGGCAGCGGGTGCGCTGCTGCGTCAAGTGGGTCTGGGCGAGCCGGTTCTGCAAGCTCAGGACCGGGCCCGGTCTCGTCACTGGGTTTATTGGACCGGCACCGCCGACGCTGTCACCGACGTCGAGGAACGCCTGCGGGCTGCCGGCGTGCGCGACTGGTACCGCCTGCGCGCCGCCGACGGAACGGTGCGAATCTCGCTCGGCGTCTATGGGCAGGCGGATGGTGCGCGCCGTCGCCAGCGTGAGCTGGCCGCCAAGGGTATCCAGACGCAGATCAGCGAGCGTTACGCGCCGCAGGCCAGGCTGCGCTGGACCGTCACAGCCACCGCCGCAGCGGTGGCAGCAGCCAGTGACAGTCTGCGCGCGCAGGGCCTGCAACTGGAAGCGTGTCCCTGACCGGCGAGCTCGCCGCATCGCCGCTGCATAATGTGCGCCGGCCCGCGCCCGCAGCGGCCGGTGCGGCCGACCGTTGGCGTTGGCGCTTTCACTTCGAGCCGACGCCACCATGACCGAACCCGTCAGTCCGGCCCCCGACGACGTGCAGCAGCACCTGCGTGAGGTGCAGGAACTGCTGGCGCGTCACCGGCTGGTCGAAAACCTCGTGCACCGGCAGGACATGCCGCGCCACGACCTGGTCGAGAGCCTGGTCCACAAGCAGCATGTGGCGAGCCTGCAGGAGCGCCTCGACAGCCTGCATCCGGCCGATATCGCCTTCATTCTGGAAGCGCTGCCGCTCGATGACCGGCGCTTTGTCTGGGATCTGGTCAAGGCCGAGCGCGACGGCGAGATCCTGATCGAAGTCTCGGATGCGATTCGCGAATCGCTGATCGAGGCCATGGACCCGGCCGAGCTGCGTGCGGCAGCGCAGTCGCTGGACGCGGACGAACTGGCCGACCTGGTGCCCGACTTGCCGGCGCAGGTCGTCGAGGACGTGTTCCAGTCGCTGGACTTGACCGAACGCGAGCAGTTGCGCGCGGCCATGTCCTACCCGCAGGACTCGGTCGGTGCGCTGATGAACTTCGACCTGGTCAGTGTGCGCGAGGACGTCAGCCTGGAGGCGGTCCTGCGCTACCTGCGCCGCTTCGATGCCCTGCCGGATCACACCGACGCGCTGTACGTGGTGGACCGCGAGGCACACCTGAAGGGCCTGCTGTCGCTGGAGGCGCTGCTGATCAACGACCCCGACCACTCGGTGGGCGAGGTCATGACCCGTGACGGGGTGATCAGCTTCGAGCCGCAGGATGACGCCGGCGAAGCGGCACAGGCCTTCGAGCGCTACGACCTGATCTCGGCGCCGGTGGTGGACGGGCAGGGGCGGGTGGTCGGTCGGCTGACAGTCGACGACGTGGTCGACTTCATTCGCGAGGAAAGCCAGGCCGAGCTGCTGGCGCGCGCCGGTCTGCGCGAGGGCGAGGACATCTTTGCCTCGGTCTGGGATTCGGTCCGCAACCGCTGGTCGTGGCTGGCGGTGAATCTGGTGACGGCGTTCGTTGCCTCGCGCGTGATTGGCCTGTTCGAGGACTCGATCGAAAAGCTGGTGGCCTTGGCAACCCTGATGCCCATCGTCGCCGGTATCGGTGGCAACTCCGGCAACCAGACCATCACCATGATCGTGCGTGCCAGCGCCACCGGGCAGGTGACGCCGGACGCCTTCATGCGGCTGCTGAAAAAGGAACTGGGCGTGGCCAGCATCAATGGCCTGATCTGGGGTGGCCTGCTGGGGCTTCTGGCGTGGTTGCTTTACCGCAACGCCTCGCTTGGCCTGGTGATGACCGCCGCCATGACCCTGAATCTGTTGCTGGCGGCCACTGCCGGCGTGGCGATTCCGATGCTGCGTATCCGCCTGGGCGCCGATCCGGCCCTCGGTGGCTCGGTCATGATCACGGCGCTGACGGATTCGGGCGGATTCTTCATTTTTCTGGGCCTGGCGACGCTGCTGTTGCTGTAGCGGTCTGCGCCGACATCCCGGCGAGAAGGGCATTCAGTCCGGCTGGCGGATGGTCGTCGCGCGCGTCTCGATGCGTCGTCCGCCACGTTGCAGGGTGAGTCTGACTTCCTGTTCGCGGGGCAGCGTGGCCAGCGCGGCCAGCGCGTCGCGGGCGCGCTGAAATGTGCGCCCTTCGAGCGCCACCAGCAGGTCCCCGGGCTGCACGCCGGCGCGGGCCGCCGGCGAGCCACGATAGACGCCCGCCACCAGCGCTCCGCCGGTGTCCTCCAGACCCAGGGAGGCGGCAAGCTGCGGCGTCAGTTCCTGTAATTCCAGCCCCAGCCAGCCGCGGGGAACTTCGCCGTGTTCCCGCAGCTGCGCGGTGATCTGGCGCACCGTACTGACCGGCACTGCAAAGCCGATGCCCTCCGAACCGCCACTGCGGCTGTAGATGGCGGTGTTGATACCGATCAGTTCGCCGGCCGAATTCACCAGCGCGCCGCCGGAATTGCCCGGATTGATGGCCGCATCGGTCTGGATGAAGTCGCTGACCGTGCTGATGCCGGGCGCTTCGCGGCCAACCGCCCCGACCACGCCCAGCGTCACCGTCTGGCCGACGCCGAACGGGTTGCCGATCGCCAGTACCAGATCGCCGATGCGTGTCTGCTGATCGTCACCCAGCGCGATGGCCGGCACTTGCGCCAGGTCGATGCGCAGCAGCGCCAGGTCGGTGAGCGTATCGCTGCCGATCAGCCTGGCGTGGGCGCTGCGCCCGTCGCGCAGCGCCACCTCGATTTCGTCCGCATCGGCGATGACGTGATGGTTGGTCACGATGTAGCCGTCGCGGTCGAGCACCACGCCCGAACCGAGGCTCGATTCCAGGCGCTGGCGCGGCACCGGCGCACGACCGAAGAAGCGCTGGAACACCGGATCGTCCAGCAGCGGGTTGTACGAGCGGGTGATGACCTTGGTGCTGTAGATGTTCACCACCGACGGCGCGGCGCGCTCCACGGCCGGGGCAAAGCTGTTTGCGGTGGGTTCGGTATGTGCCACGGGGGCAGTCACCGCCGCCGGATCGCCGGCAGGCGGCGCCGAGTCAAGTCGGGGGCGTGGCCACAGCACGCTGATCGCCAATCCTGCCACGAGGCCGAAGGCCGCCGCCTGCAGTAGATAACGGCGCAAATTGCGGCTGCTTGCCATGTCGGGTCTCCGTGAGGGGCGGCAATCCTAGCAGCCGCGACCGGCACGGTGGCACCCAGGTCATGGTCCGGTTTGGCGCTGCGGCGCCGTGTTTGGCACAATACCGCGGCTTTTTCACTTGCCCCGGACGAGTCTTGCCGGCCGCCGCTTCCCCAAGGCGGCGCGCACCGCTCGCATTCCTGGGCTTGCAGCTTATCGCGGGCAACGCTGGCCCGCCTTCAGGGGGATCGTGATCTATGGCAAACGATGCGGTTGATCCCGCGCGCCGTCGGCTGCTGGCCGGCACGGCCGGGGCGGTGGGAGGGGTGGGTCTGGCTACCATGGCGGTGCCGTTCATCTCGAGCATGCAGCCCAGCGCCAAGGCGCAGGCGGCCGGTGGGCCGGTGGAGGTCGACATCAGCAAGCTTGGCCCCGGCGAGCTGATGGTGATCGAGTGGCGGCGCCGTCCGGTGTGGATCCTGCGTCGCACGCAGGAGGAGCTCGACAACCTGGCCAAGGTGTCGGCTGACGCGCTGCGCGATCCGGATTCGCACGAATCCGAACAACCGGCCTACGCCAAGAACGCCGACCGTTCCATCAAGCCCGAGTATCTGGTGCTGATTGGCGTGTGCACGCATCTGGGCTGTTCGCCCAAATACCGGCCGGAGGTGGCCCCGGCCGACCTTGGCGCCGACTGGAAGGGCGGCTTTCTGTGTCCCTGCCACGGTGGGCGCTATGACCTCGCCGGGCGCGTGTTCAAGGGCGTGCCGCCGCCGCTCAATCTGGCCGTGCCGCCCCACAAGTACCTGAGCGATACCCGCTTGGTCGTCGGCGAAGATCAGGAGACCGCGTAATGGCCAATCGCAGTTCGGGTCTGGCGCGCTGGATCGACGACCGTTTCCCCATCTTCGACTGGTGGGACGACCACATCGGTCAGTACTACGCACCCAAGAATTTCAACTTCTGGTACTTCTTCGGCTCGCTGGCGCTGGCGGTGCTGGTATTGCAGATCGTTACCGGCATCTTCCTGACGATGCACTACAAGCCGTCCGAGGATCTGGCGTTCGCCTCGGTCGAGTACATCATGCGCGACGTCAACTGGGGTTGGCTGATCCGCTACCTGCACTCGACCGGTGCGTCGATGTTCTTCGTAGTGGTCTACCTGCACATGTTCCGCGGCATCATCTACGGCTCCGGCAAGGGTCCGCGCGAGCTGGTGTGGCTGTTCGGCATGGTCATCTACGTGCTGCTGATGGCCGAGGCCTTCATGGGCTACCTGCTGCCGTGGGGCCAGATGTCGTACTGGGGCGCGCAGGTGATCATCTCGCTGTTTGGCGCCATACCGATCATCGGCGACGGCCTGTCGCTGTGGATCCGCGGTGACTTTGCGGTCGGCGACCCGACCCTGAACCGCTTCTTCGCGCTGCATGTGGCGGCGGTACCACTGCTGATCATCGCGCTGGTGTTCTTCCATATCATCGCGCTGCACGAGACCGGCTCGAACAACCCGGACGGCGTCGAGATCAAGAAAAAGAAGGGCGCCGACGGCAAACCGCTGGACGGCATCCCGTTCCACCCGTACTACACGGTCAAGGACATCTGGGGCCTGGCGGTGTTCGCCATCATTTTTGCCGCCATCGTGTTCTTCGTGCCGGAAATGTGGGGCAAGTTCCTGGAGCCGGACAATTTCAAGCCGGCCGATCCGATGGTCACGCCGCCGCACATTGCGCCGCTGTGGTACTTCGCGCCCTTCTACTCGATCCTGCGCGCCGTGCCGGACAAGTTCCTGGGCGTGGTGGCGATGGGCGCGGCCATCTTTGTGCTGTTCCTGGTGCCGTGGCTGGATCGCAGCCCGGTCAAGTCGATCCGCTACCGCGGAATCCTGAACCGCATCGCGCTGGCCATCTTCGTGGTCAGCTTCATCGGCCTGGGCTATCTGGGCACTCAGCCGGTGTCGGATTTGTACACGCTGATCGCGCGGGTACTGGCGGTGCTGTATTTCCTGTTCTTCCTCGCCATGCCGATCTACACCAGGATCGACCGTACCAAGCCGGTTCCGGACAGGGTGACGACAAAATGAGAAAACTGATTCTGGCGTGTTTGCTGGGCGCCACACCGTTGCTTGGCGTGGCCGCCGACGGCGCGGCGCTGCCGGGTTTCAAGACCGACCTGTCCAACCGGGCGGCTCTGCAGCGCGGCGCGCGCACCTTCGTCAACTACTGCGTCAGCTGCCACAGTGCCGAGTTCATGCGCTACTCGCGCATGGCGCAGGACCTTGGGCTGACGCCCGAGCAGGTGCAGGCCAACATGGTCTTCAACGGCGGCGACGTCAACCAGGCCATGCACGTGGCACTGGGCAAGAAGGACGGCGCCAAATGGTTTGGTCAGGCGCCGCCGGATCTGACCCTGGCCGCTCGCTCGCGCGGCGCGGACTGGTTGTATGGTTATCTGCGCAGCTTCTACCTTGACCCGACGCGGCCGTTTGGCGTCAACAACACGGTGTTCCCGAATGCTGCCATGCCGCATGTGCTGGCCGGTTTGCAGGGCACGCAGGCGTTGCAGGACGGGCACCTGAAGCCGGTTGCGGAAGGTACGCTCAAGCCTGCCGAATACGATGCCGTGGTGCGCGATCTGGTCAATTTCATGGTCTACATGGGCGAGCCTGCCAAGCTGGTCCGCTACAGCCTCGGCGTCAAGGTTCTGCTTTTCCTGCTGGTGTTCGCCGGCCTGGCCTACATGGTCAAGCACGAATACTGGCGTGATGTTCACTGATTCAGGATTTATCCTTGTCCTCAAAAACGCCCAAGAAAGAGTCCGCCTCAGCCAAGGCCGCGCCCAAGGTCGAGCCGCTGGATTACGGCAACGATGCCGACGGTTTCACCACCGAACGCATCCGTAACATGAAGCTCTACGCCGGTGTGGTGTGCCCCCACAGCCACCGCACCCGGCTGGTGCTGTGCGAGAAGGACATCTCGATCGAGATCGAGTCGGTCGACCCGGCGGCGATGCCGGAGGATTTGCGCGAGCTCAATCCCTACGGCGAGCTGCCGGTGCTGGTCGATCGCGGTCTGGTGCTCTACAACTCCGCGATCATCATGGAGTACCTGGACGAGCGCTTCCCGCACCCGCCACTGATGCCGGTGGATCCGATCCAGCGGGCCCAGGCGCGGCTGATGCTGTGGCGTATCGATCGGGATTGGTTCAGCCTGCACCGGACGTTGACGGAGCAGGAGAAAAAATCCGACGTCGCCGGCGCCCGCAAGACCCTGCGCGACGGCCTGACCTCGATTGCGCCGCTGTTCCAGCAGCACGAGTTCGTGTTCGGCGAGGGGCCGACCCTGGTCGACTGCGCGCTGTCGGTGCTGCTGTGGCGCCTGCCGGTGTACGGCATCGAATTGCCGCCCCCCGCGCGGCCGATGCTGCGCTATGCCGAGCGTATGTTCGCCCGGCCGGCGTTTCGCAGCAGCCTGACCGAGCAGGAATTCGAGATGCGGCACGGCCCGTCTGCCTGACGGCGTGCCAATGGAGGAAAAGCTGCCGTCAGCCAAGCCGTACCTGCTGCGCGGCATGGTCCAGTGGATGGAGGACAACGGCCTGACGCCGCAGATCCTGGTCGACGCCACCCTGCCGGGTGTGAGCGTGCCTCAGGAGCACGTCAAGGCCGGCAAGATCGTGCTGAACATCGCGGCCCGGGCCACCGGGCGGCGTGATCTGGCCAACGAGCATGTGTCGTTCGGCGCCCGCTTCGGCGGCGTGGCGCGCGAGGTGTGGGTGCCGATGGCCGCCGTGCTGGCCGTGTACGCGCGCGAAAATGGCCAGGGCATGACCTTCCCGACCGACGAAACGGACACGCCGCCCAGTGCGCCCGAACCGCCGGCGCCCGAGCGGCCGAAGCTGCGCGTCGTCAAATAAGGCTATAAAAACCGCTCAGCCTCGGCGCACCGTCACCACATGGCGGTCGGGGCCGAATTCAAGCTGCGCGGTAATGCCGGCGTTTTCGGTCAGCGCCCGCCAGAAGCCGCGATTCATGTCCTGCAAGGCCGCGGCGGGCATCTGCCAATGCGCGAGCTGCCCGGCTGCGGCAGCCTCGACAGGCGGCATCTGGAAGCACAGCGTGCCGTTTTCGGTGCTGACCTGCAGCGCGCCTCCGAAGCCGTAGGTCACCTGGTAGTGCTCGTAAAAGATGCGCGCGATCCGCTCCAGGTCGCCGCTCAAGCGGCTCCAGTTGATGCCCTGCTCCATCATCATCCGAAAGCCGAATTCCTCGGCGCTGATGCCAAGGCCGCAGGCCACCTTGAGGCCGCCGATCAGCGTGCCCTGACATTCCTGCAGGCGCAGCCGGGCCAGGTCGTCGATGCTCAGCTCGGGCAGGTTCATGGCCAGGATTCCTCCAGGGTCAGGTAGCGCACGTCCAGCACGGCGCCGTCGGTCAGCGCCCAGCGGGTGCGCAGCGGAATGGGGCAGATCAGTTCGAACTTGTCGTCCGGGTAACCGGGTACTTGCGGCCACAGCAGCAGCGCCGGGGTGCGCATGGCGCGGTGCGTCAGCTCCACCGCGTGCAGCAGCGCCGGGCAAAAGCCATCGCGCGCGGCAAGTTCGAAGCGCTTCAGCCGTACGTCGTGGCGCAGGCCCACCGCCAGCACGGCACTGTCCGGGTCGGCGGCGAGGTTGACGGTGCCGGGGTAGAACGGGCCGCCGAGCCGGGCTTCGATGGCCTCGCGCACCCAGCTTATGGCAAGAAAGCCGCTCGCCTCACCAAGTCCGCTGACCAGTTCACCGCGCACCGTGGGCGCGGGAGCCGTCTCGGCCAGGTGCGCGTGCAGCTGCGTCAGCGAATCGAGCACCGCATATGGGTTGTGCGGCAGCAGATCCTCGCGCCGCGAAGCGCCGGTGGTGATGCCAAAGGCCCGCACCCCGGCGCCGTGGGCGGCCTTGATGTCGATCGGGTTGTCGCCGACGTAGATTGCGGCCTCGGGCGCCAGCCCGAGCCGCTGCAGGGCAAGCGCGATGCCGCTGGGCGAGGGCTTGCGGGCCGGCGCCTCGTCGCGCGTGACGATGACGTCGATCGGCGGGCAGCCGGGCGCTTCGGTCAGCCGGCTGACCACGAAGTGATTCGAGTCGGTGACGATGCCCAGGCGCCAGCCCGTGGCCGCCAGCCGCTGCAGCACCGGCAGCGTGTCGTGAAACAGGCGCGCTTCCGCGGCGAACACGTCCTTCCAGAGGTTCTGGCTGGCGGCGCTCAACGCGCGGTGTCGGGCGTCGGCATCGGCAACCGGCCCCAGCAAGGCCTCGATGGGCGAGCGGCCCAGCGTCATCACCTCGCGAATGTAGCCGGGCGCCGGCTGCGGCCAGCCCAGCTCGCGGCAGGCGCGACGGGTGATGGCAAGAAACGCCGGGATGGAATCCAGCAGTGTGCCGTCAAGATCGAACAGCGCGGCGCGTGATGGTGCGGACATGCGTGCCTGATGGGGTGGTCGAAGCGCCGCCCAGCTTACCGTTGCCTGCGGCGGGACGGTGATTTTTCCACGCCGGTTGCCGCGGGCCCCGGCCCGTGTCGACAATGGCCCCACCATTTCATCCGAGCTTTCCCCCATGCGTGACGCCGCCCCCCGTGCCATCGAACTGAAAGACTACCGCCCGCCGGAATTCTTGGTCGGCTCCGCGCAGCTCGAATTCGATCTCGATCCGGCTCGCACGCGCGTGCGCAGCCGGCTGGAACTGCGCCGCAACCCATCCGGCCAGCGCGACGCGCCGCTGGTGCTCGACGGCCAGGGACTGAAGCTGCGCCGGGTCAGTCGCGACGGCTACCCCATGCGCCCGAGCGAGTACGAGGTCACCGCCGACACGCTCACCATCCCCGGCCTGCCCGATGCGGTGTGCATCGAAACCGAGGTCGAGATCGACCCGTCCGCCAACAGCGCGCTGGAGGGGCTGTACACCTCGCGCGGCATGCTGTGCACGCAGTGTGAGGCCGAGGGCTTTCGGTGCATCACCTATTTTCCGGACCGCCCGGACGTGCTGGCCCGCTTCACCACCACGCTGCGGGCCGACCGCGGCGCCTATCCGCTGCTGCTGTCGAACGGCAACCGCGTGGCCGAGGGCGAACTGCCCGACGGGCGCCATTACGCCACCTTCGACGATCCGTTCCCGAAGCCCTGCTATCTGTTCGCGCTGGTGGCCGGCCAACTCGAAGCCCTCACCGACACCTTCGTCACGGCCAGCGGGCGCACGGTGCAGCTGTACATCCACACCGAACCGGCCTATGTGGCGCAGTGTGGCCATGCCATGGCGGCGCTGAGAAAGGCCATGGCCTGGGACGAGCGCGTGTACGGGCGCGAGTACGACCTGGACGTGTTTCACATCGTGGCCGTGGACGACTTCAACATGGGGGCGATGGAGAACAAGGGCCTGAACATCTTCAACGCCAAGTACGTCATGGCCGAGCCGTCACGCGCCACGGATCTGGACTACCAGTACATCGAGGGCATCATCGCGCACGAGTACTTCCACAACTGGACCGGCAACCGCATCACCTGCCGCGACTGGTTCCAGCTGTCGCTCAAGGAAGGCCTCACCGTGTTCCGCGACCAGCAGTTCTCGGCCGACATGGGCTCGCCGGCGGTCAAGCGCATAGCCGACGTGCGCAACCTGCGCACCGTGCAGTTTGCCGAGGACGGCGGGCCACTGGCGCATCCGGTGCGGCCGCAGGCCTACGTCGAGATCAACAACTTCTACACCAGCACCGTCTACCAGAAGGGCGCCGAGGTGGTGCGTATGCTGCATACCGTGCTCGGGCCGCAGGGCTTTCGGCGTGGCATGGACTGCTACTTCGCCCGCCACGACGGGCAGGCGGTGACGGTGGAGGACTTCGTCGCTGCGCTGGCCGATGCCAATGACGTGGACTTGGAGCCCTTCATGGGCTGGTACCGCCAGGCCGGCACGCCGCAGCTTACGGTGCAGCATCGCCATGACCCTTCGGCGCAGCGCTATTACCTGACGCTGAGTCAGCACACGCCGCCGACGCCGGGGCAGCCCGACAAGCAGCCGCTGCCGATTCCGGTCGCACTCGGTCTGCTGGCTGCGGACGGGCGCGAGCTGCCGCTGCGTCTGGAAGGGGAGGCCACGGCCACCGGCACGCAGCGCGTACTGCAACTGCGCGAAGCCGAACAGACCTTCGTGTTCGAAGACATTCCGGCGCCGCCGGTGCCCTCGCTGCTGCGCGGCTTCTCGGCGCCGGTTCGCTTGCAAATCGATTTCGACGATGTGCAGCTCGCGCACCTGCTGGCGCACGATACTGATCCCTGCGCCCGCTACGATGCCGGCCAGCTGCTATACCTGCGCCTGATACGCCGTTTGCTGGCGGCGCACGGTAAGGGCGAGGCCCTGTGGCTGGATGACGGGCTGCTGGCCGCAGTCCAGCGTTGCCTGACCGACACGAGTCTCGACCCGGCGCTCGTGACCGAGCTGCTGACGTTGCCGTCAGAAACCTTCATCGCCGGCGAACTGGACGTGGTTGACCCACAGGCCATCCACGAGGTCCGCCGCTTCCTGCGCCTGGCGCTGGCGCAGGCCCTGCGCGAGCCGCTTTTGGAGCGCTACAAGGCTCTCGCGCCGACCGGCCCGTATCAGTTCGAGGGCGCCCAGGTCGGCCGACGCAGCCTGCGCAACCTGTGCCTGGGCTACCTGGCGGAACTGGACGACATCGGCGCCGTCCTGTGCCTGACGCAGTTCCAGGCGGCCGACAACATGACCGACAGCAACGCGGCGCTGGCACTGCTGGCCCAGCTGGACGCGCCCGAGCGCGAACAGGCGCTGGCCGCCTTCTACCAGCGCTGGCAGGGCGAAGCGATCGTGCTGGACCGCTGGTTTAGCGTGCAGGCCGGCTCGCGCCGCCTGCAGGCACTGGACGACGTGAAGGCCCTGCTGAACCACCCGGCCTACGCACCGCGCAATCCCAACCGCGTGCGCGCCCTGGTCGGTGCCTTCGTGCACGGCAACCCGGCGCGCTTTCATGCGGCGGATGGGTCCGGCTACGCCTTCCTGGCCGATCAGGTGCTGGCCATCGATGCCTTCAATCCCATGCTGGCGGCGCGCCTGGTGCAGGCCTTTGCCCGCTGGCGCCGTTTCGAGCCCGGCCGGCAGGCCCTGATGCGCGCGCAATTGGAACGCCTGGCGGCGGCGCAGTTGTCCAAAGACGTCTACGAGGTGGTCAGCAAGGCGCTGGCGTAACAGGCAGTTGCGGTGCAGGAGCTGGGCTGCCAACAACCGGCACGCCCAGCCGCCACCCTTGTGCCTCTATGCTGGCCGATCGTTGCGGCGCCCGGCCGGGGCATCTCCCCGGTTCCGCCCCGTCATCCGGCAAAAATAAATTTTCGCGACGCCGTGCGCAGTCTCAGGAAATAAGACCCCTCCCATGTACGGTGACGATCGTCTGTCCACTTTGCAGGCGTCGTTATGTGTGCTTATATCCAATTTTTGCGCGTTGGGTCTGGCTACGACCGATGGAGCCCTGGGGGTTCCAAGCGACTCGCCACGCATCTCGGCTGGAACGGTGGGTCTGGGGTGATGGCTTGATTGCGGGCACCCCACAGACCTGTCCGGGCCCCGCAAAGACCGCTGCGGGCTGCTGCTGGTGCGGCGGTGCTGACCACATGCCCATTTGCGCCCGTCGTTGTTGCTGTAGCGATGCCCAGATATGATCTACCGATCTGGCATCGATAGGAGTTTCGTATGACGACGGTGACCGTGTCCGAAAAATATCAGGTGGTGATTCCCAAGGCGGTGCGGGAGTCGCTGCAAATCAAGCCGGGGCAGAAGCTCGACGTGATCGTCTACGAGGGGCGTGCGGAGTTCGTCCCGGTGCAGGATATGCGCGCGGCACGCGGCTTCCTGCGCGGCATCGACACGGACGTGCCGCGGGAAGCCGACCGGGTATGAACCTGGTCGATTCGTCCGGCTGGCTGGAGTATTTCGCCGATGGACCCAATGCCACGTTCTTTGCGTCGGCGATCCTCGATACGGAACAGTTGGTTGTCCCGACGCTATCCCTGCTGGAGGTCTTCAAGCGCGTGTTGCAGCAACGGGGGGAGGGCGATGCCCTTCAAGCAGTGGCGCTGATGCGACAGGGGCAGGTGGTCGAGCTGGATTCCGTACTAGCGCTTTCGGCAGCGCGCTTGGGTGTGGAACATCGGCTCGCGCTTGCCGATTCGGTCATTTACGCCACCGCTCGCAGCTTTGGCGCGCTGCTGTGGACCCAGGATGCCGATTTCGAAGATCTACCCGGTGTGCGTTTTGTGGCGAAGTCACGCGGTCACGGCGGCTGACCCGCGGCTGACCTGCTGCCGCCGCTGCGCCCCATTCCGATCAAAGAGCGCCTGTCCGTGCTCTACATCGAGCGCGGCCAGCTCGACGTGCTCGATGGCGCCTTCGTGGTAGTGCATGTCATCGGCGTGCGCACGCCTTCCGGTCGGTGGCGTGGCCTGCCTGATGCTGGAGCCCGGCGCGCGGGTTTCCCATGCTGCGGTCACGCGCGCCGCCCGCGTCGGCACCCTGCTGGTGTGGATCGGCGAAGCCGGTGTGCGGCTCTATTCCGCCGGCCAGCCGGGCGGCGCGCGGTCGGATCGGCTGCTGTATCAGGCGCGTTCGCCGCACTCGCGGGGATGAACTGGCAACGCAGAATCTGAGGGTCCACAAAGGCAAGCGTTCCCCGCCCCGCGGATGGGGAACTCGCGCCGCAGGCGAGCAATACGCCCGCCAGTGCCCGACCATCTGAGTTGGTTGGCTAATATCCTGGCTCTACTGGCCGTGGGTTTTGGGCGGCGGAATATGGCGCTTCATAGCAGTCAGGTGCCAGCACCATGCCTGCAAATCGTCGCTTGAAATGGCGTCCCCAAGGGGATTCGAACCCCTGTTGCCGCCGTGAAAGGGCAGTGTCCTAGGCCTCTAGACGATGGGGACTTGCAGACGGCCGGGCGGGGAGGCACCCGCGGCGGAGGGGATTTGGTGGAGCCAGGCGGGATCGAACCGCCGACCTCAACACTGCCAGTGTTGCGCTCTCCCAGCTGAGCTATGGCCCCATGCAAGGGGCGCGCAATGTACTGATTTTCGGCCGGCAGTGTCAAGCAGAGCCTTGGCCTTGCAGCCATTGAATGGCGCGCTCCAGGCGGCCGAGCACCCGGCCGCGGCCGATCAGCTCCAGGGTGATGTCGATGGCCGGCGACACGGCGCTGCCGCACAGGGCCACGCGCAGCGGCTGCGCCAGCTGGCCGAACTTGCGCCCGTGCTGCGCGGCCACGTCCTCTACGGTTTGATGCAGCGCCGCGGCCTGCCAGTCGGCGAGCTGCTCGAAGCGGGTGTGCAGGGCCAGCAGCGGTTCGATGGCATCCGGCGTCAAGTGTTTCAGTGCGGCCGGATCGTAGTCCTGGAACTCGCGGTAGAACGGCAGGGCCTTCTGGGCCATCTCGACCAGTGTCTTGCTGCGTTCGCGCAGCGCCAGCACTACCTGCGCCAGCGGCGGGCCGTCGAGTGCCGGATCGATGCCGTGCAGGCCCATGAAGGGGCTCAGGTGCCTCGCCACATGGTCGGGGTCGCTGGTCTTCAGGTAATGCTGGTTCAGCCACAGCAGCTTGTCCGGATTGACCGCCGCGGCGGCGCGGTTGACGTGCTCCACCTCGAACAGCGTGACCAGTTCGTCCAGCGAGAACACTTCCTGATCGCCGTGCGACCAGCCCAGGCGCACCAGATAGTTCAGCAGCGCCTCCGGCAAAAAGCCCTCGTCGCGGTACTGCAGCACGCTGACGGCGCCGTGCCGCTTGGACAGCCGCGCGCCGTCGGGGCCAAGGATCATCGGCACGTGCGCGTACTGCGGCACCGGCGCGCCCAGTGCACGCAGGATGTTGATCTGCCGCGGCGTGTTGTTGAGGTGGTCATCGCCGCGGATGACGCAGGTCACCCCCATGTCCATGTCGTCCACGACCACGGTGAAGTTGTAGGTCGGCGTGCCGTCGCTGCGCGCCAGCACCAGGTCGTCGAGTTCGGTGTTGCTGAACGCCACCCGGCCGCGGATCAGGTCGTCCACCACCACGTCGCCGTCCAGCGGATTGCGAAAGCGGATCACCGACGGCGGATTGCCGGGCGGCGGCGCGGTCAGGTTGCGGCAGCGGCCGTCGTAGCGGGGTTTTTCCTTGCGCGCCAGCTGCGCCTCGCGCCGGGCGGCCAGGTCTTCCTGTGTGCAGTAGCAGCGGTAGGCCTGGCCGGCATCCAGCATGCGGTCCAGCACGGCGCGGTAGTGATCGAAACGGTGGGTCTGATAGAACGGACCCTCGTCGTAGTTCAGACCCAGCCAGGCCATGCCTTCCAGGATGGCGTTGACCGATTCCACGGTGGAGCGCTCGCGGTCCGTGTCCTCGATGCGCAGGATGAAGGTGCCGCCGTGGTGGCGGGCGTGCAGCCAGGCGAACAGGGCGGTGCGCGCACCGCCGATGTGCAGGTAGCCGGTGGGACTGGGCGCGAAACGGCTGCGGACACTCATGGCTCGGCCTGGGGCGAAAAACGGGGCGGCTATTGTAGCGGCGCGGGTTGGGCCGACTCGCGGCTGAGCGCTCCCGTTTGACCCGGTCAGGGCAGACGCCTAGAATTCGCGACCCCCACGGGGGCGATTAGCTCAGCGGTAGAGCACTACCTTCACACGGTAGGGGTCGCTGGTTCGATCCCAGCATCGCCCACCACGTTTCCTGAAAACGCCTGGCCTCGTGCCGGGCGTTTTGCGTTTCGGGGCGCGTTCCGGCGGTGGGTCTGGTCCAGCCGATACAATGCGCGGCCCCGTTTGCCCCGATTTTTCGCTGACAGGCCGTGCCGCCATGGACAAGCTGACCAACATCAATGTCGTCGAGCAGAAGCTGATGCCGACCCCGGCCGAGGTGCGCGCCCGCCTACCGCTGACGCCGGCCGCCGAGCGCACGGTGCTGGAAGGCCGCGCCGCCGTGCAGGCCATCCTGGACCGGCTCGATCCGCGCCGCTTCGTGGTGGTCGGCCCGTGTTCGATTCACGACCTGGACGCTGCCCGCGACTATGCGCGGCGCCTGCGGGCCCTGGCCCACGAGGTGAAGGACACGCTGCTGATCATCATGCGTGTGTACTTCGAGAAGCCCCGTACCTCCACTGGCTGGAAGGGCCTGATCAACGACCCGCGTATGGACGACTCCTTCCACATCGAGGAGGGGGTGCTGATGGCCCGCGGGCTGCTGCTGGAGCTGGCCCAGATGGGCCTGCCGGCCGGCACCGAGGCGCTGGACCCGATCATGCCGCAGTACCTGCATGATCTGATCACCTGGACCGCCATCGGCGCCCGCACCACCGAATCCCAGACCCACCGCGAGATGTCGAGCGGCCTGTCGACGGCGGTCGGCTTCAAGAACGGCACCGACGGCGGTATCGATGTCGCCATCAACGCCATGAAGTCGGCGGCCAGCCCGCACAGCTTTCTGGGCATCAACCTGCAGGGCCAGTCGGCGGTGATCCGCACCCGCGGCAATCCCTACGGGCATCTGGTGCTGCGTGGTGGCCACGACCGGCCCAATTACGATTCGGTCGCGGTGGCCCTGTGCGAGGAGGCACTCGCCAAGGCCAGGTTGCCGCGCAACATCGTCGTCGATTGCAGCCACGCCAACTGCAGCAAGAAGCCCGAACTGCAGGGCCTGGTGCTGGAGAACTGCGTGAACCAGATGCTGGAGGGCAACCGTTCCATCGTCGGCCTGATGCTGGAGAGCAACCTCGAGGCCGGCAACCAGCCGATTCCGGCGGACCTGTCGCAGCTGCGCTACGGCGTGTCGGTGACCGACCCGTGCATCGACTGGCCGACCACGGAGGCCCTGCTGCGCGGCATGCACAACAAGCTGCTGCCGCTGGTGCGCGCCGCCAAGGTCGCCTGAGCGCAACCGGCCGTCTGGCCGGACGGCTTGCCCCGCGGCCGGCGGCGGCCCGACAATCCCGCGTCGATAAAACATTCGGGCGGGTCATGGCCTGACCGATCCACAAAGGGGAGGGGACAGGCATGGGCATCCGCACCGGCGCGCAGTACATCGCGAGCCTCAGGGACGACCGGGCGCTCTACATCGCCGGCCAGCGCGTGCGCGACGTGACGGCGTACGCGCCGCTGGCCGGCATTCTGGGCAGCATCGGCGAGCACTTCGACGCGTTTCACAGGCCCGAGCTGCAAGCCGATTACACCTATCCCTCCCCCAGGGACGGCAAGCCGGTCAGCAATTCCTTCCTGCCGGCGCGCACCTGGGACGAGGTGCAGCAGCGCCTGCGCGGCGAGTCGCTGCGCAAGGAGGCCACCTTTGGCCTGATGGGCCGCCTGCCGGATTTCATGAACGCCTTCGTCACCGACGCGGCGGTGATTGCCCCGCACGTGCTGGGGCACAAGGACAAGGCCTTCGCCGAGAACGCCATCCGCTACTGGGAATACTGCCGGGACGAGGATATCTGCCTCACGCACACGCTGGTCGATCCCAAGCGCGATTATGGCAAGGACCTGGCGGCGCAGCGGGCGCTGAAGGTGGTGCGCGAGACCGATGCCGGCATCGTGGTCAGCGGCGCGCGCATGCTGTCCACCCTGGCGCCGGTCAGTAACGAAATCTGGGTCGGTCCGTTCATGCCGCGCCGGCCAGGCGAGGAGGACTACGCGCTGTCCTTCGCCGTGCCGGTGGCGACGCCGGGATTGAAGTTCATCGCCCGTGAGAGCTATGCCCGCGGCGGCAGCCGCTTCGATCGCCCGCTCGCCGAACGCTTCGACGAGGGCGACGCGCTGGCCGTATTCGAGGACGTGCTGGTGCCCTGGGAGCGGGTGTTCATCTACCGCGACATCGTCGCCTACAACATGATGGCGCCGAGCTTTCCCGGTTACCTGTTGCTGCAGGCCAACGCCCGCGGCCGGGCCAAGCTGCGCTTCATGACCGGTCTGGCCAGCAAGATGGCCGACGTGCTCGGCCGCAGCGAGCTGCCGCGCTATCAGGAGCTGCTGGGCGAGTTCCTGGCGCTGAACGAGCTCGCCGACGGGCTGCTCGAGGCCAGCGCCCGCGAACTGGTGGTGCATGCGCAGGAGGAGTTCGCCAAACAGACCGATGCGGGTTTTGTGCTGGAGGACGTGGCGCGCGAGACGGCCTCGCTGTTTGCTTCGCCCAATCGGGGCATGGTCGGCATCTCGATGCTGCGCTTCTTCCTGCCGGAGGTGAACACCAAGGTCAACGAGCTGATCCGTCTGATGGGCAGCTCCAGCCTGGTGATGACCGTCACGGAAGCCGATTTCGCCAACCCGGAAACGGCGACCGATCTTGAACAGTTCCTCGGCAACGACAGGGCGTCCGCCCGCGAGCGCGTGCAGGTGATGAAGCTGGCCTGGGACGCGGTGGCCAGCGAATTCGGCGGCCGGCAGGAGATCTACGAGATCTTCTTCGCAGGCGATCCGTTCCTGTCCCGCCAGCTGCATTACTTCACGCCGCGCCGCGGCCAGTACCAGGCGATGGTCGACCGGCTGCTGGGGGAACGCTGAGCCATCCAACGTTTTCCACGACATAGGGAGGCACAGCCCGACCGGTGGTCGCGCTTCCCCGATGGCAGGCCCGGAAAATGCCGGATCGATTCGTTCAGCGCCTCACGCTGTCCGGTGCCGGGAGTCGGCGCTGCCAAACGGCGTGCGCTGCCGTGCACAGGGTTGATGACGATCACGAAATCGCGATCCCGTTCCGCTACGGATAGGGTTGATAATCGTTATCATTGGCGAGCCCGTACCCGCCGCGAGTGGGCCCAGTTCGGCAGCAGCCTGATCACTGGCCGATTGGCGGCGGCGGGCTTCGGGCAGGCGCGTATTTCCGACTGAGACATCGCTACATGGATACCGAAGTCAAGGATTCGTCACACCTGACGCTCGACGCGCTGGATCTGCGCCAGCCCATGCGCGTGGTGGCGGTCCAGGTGCCCGACGCGCAGCCGCAATGGCAGCTGTGGCTGGAGGAAATCGGTTTCGTACCGGGTGAGCCGGTAACGGTGCTGGCCCGCGGCGTGCCCGGTGGCGATCCGCTGGTGGTGCGGATCGGCGCATCCACCTTCGCCCTGCGCCGCGCCGAAGCGGCGTGCGTGCTGGTGCAGGACTGCGCATGAGTGAGGCGGTCCTGCACTTCAAGCCTGGCGGCACGCTGGTGGCGCTGGTCGGCAATCCGAACTGTGGCAAGACCGCGCTGTTCAACCTGCTGACCGGCAGCCGGCAGAAGGTTGCCAACTATGCCGGGGTGACGGTCGAACGCAAGGAAGGACGCTTGTTCGACCGCGCCGGCAAGGTGGTGCGGGTGCTCGATCTGCCGGGTACTTACAGTCTGCATCCGCGCTCGCCCGACGAGCGGGTGACCTGCGATGTGCTGTCCGGCCAGGCGGCCGGCGAGAAGCGGCCGGATCTGGTGGTGTGCGTCGTCGACGCCACCAATTTGCGCCGCAACCTGCGCCTGGTTCTGGCGGTAAAGCGCCTGAAATTGCCGTGCGTGGTGGCGCTGAACATGGCCGATATGGCGCAGCGGCGCGGACTGCGGGTGGACGCCGCCGCGTTGGCGGCCGAGCTTGGCGTGCCGGTGGTGTCGACGGTTGCCGTCAGGGGCGAGGGCGCCGCTGCCTTGCGCGCGATCCTGGATCAGCCCGGCACATGGCCGAAGGTTCCGATCACTGGCGACGCCGGCAGCGGCCCGGAAGCCGATCCGCACGGCGACCATGAGGCGGTGCGGGCCATCCTGGCGCGCCTGGGTCTGGACGAGGCGGTGCCGCACCTGCTCAGCGACCGCATCGACCGCGTGGTGCTCCATCCGCTGGTGGGTCCGCTGGTGCTGGGCGCGTTGCTGTTCCTCGTCTTTCAGGCGGTGTTTGCCTGGGCTGAAGCGCCCATGGGCTGGATCGAGGCCGGTACCGCGTGGCTGGGCGATTGGGTGACCAACGTCGCGCCGGCAGGCTGGCTGCGCAGCCTGCTGGTCGATGGGGTGATCGCCGGTGCCGGCGGTGTGCTGGTGTTTCTGCCGCAGATCGTGATCCTGTTTTTTTTCATCCTGGCGCTGGAGGAATCCGGCTACCTGCCGCGGGCGGCTTTCCTGCTGGACCGCCTGATGGGCGGCGTGGGTTTGTCGGGGCGCTCGTTCATCCCGCTGCTGTCCAGTTTTGCCTGCGCGATTCCCGGCATCATGGCCGCGCGCACGATCGCCAATCCGCGCGATCGTCTGGTCACGATCATGATTGCGCCGCTGATGACGTGTTCGGCGCGGTTGCCGGTTTATGCGTTGCTGATCGGCGCCTTCATTCCGCGGCGGCAGGTGTGGGGCGGCATCGAACTGCAGGGTCTGGTGCTGTTTTGTCTGTATGTGGCCGGGATTGTCGGTGCGCTGGGCGTGGCCTGGGTGCTGAAGCGTTTCACCGCCCGTCGCCAGGTGCGCACCCTGATGATGGAACTGCCCACGTATCACTGGCCGACGCTGCGCAATCTGGCCATCGGCTTGTGGCAGCGGATCACGATTTTCGTTCGCCGCGTGGGCGGGATCATTCTGGCGCTGACGGTATTGCTCTGGTTCCTGGCCAGTTTCCCAGCGCCCCCGGCCGGGGCGACCGGGCCGGCAATCGAATACAGTCTGGCCGGTGTTCTGGGCAGTGCCCTGGCGGTGGTTTTCGAGCCGATCGGTTTCAATTGGCAGATCAGCATCTCGCTGGTGCCGGGGCTGGCCGCACGCGAGGTCGCGGTCGGTGCGCTGGGCACCGTCTACGCCCTGTCGGCCACCGGCGAGGACACCGCCGGCGCGTTGACGCCGCTGATCGCGCAGGGCTGGAGCCTGGCCACCGGTCTGTCACTGCTGGCGTGGTACGTATTTGCGCCGCAGTGCCTGAGTACGCTGGCGACCATCAAGCGCGAAACCGGCGGCTGGCGGATGCCGCTGCTGGCGGCCGGCTACCTGTTTGCGCTGGCCTATCTGGCGTCGTTCATTACCTATCGCACCGCCCTTTGGCTGGGCGGCTGAGGCCTCAGCCCGACGGTTGGGGTTGCTCCACCGCGGCGGGTTCGTCTCCGGCCGCAAGCACGCGCCGGCCGGCGGCCATGATCTGCGCCATGGCGCGCTCACCGCTGGCCGGCGCGCTCAGCGCCCGCCGCCAGGCGCGGGCACCCGGTTCGCCCTGGAACAGTCCGAGCAGCGGCCGCGTGAGGGCGCTCAGTGGCGTGCCCAGGCCGCGGCGCGCCTGCATGTAGTCCAGGTAACTCGCCAGCACGGCGGCGCGCTCGGGCAGGGGTGTGATTTGTCCGAACACAAGCCGGTCGGCCTCGGCCAGCAGCCAGGGCGAGTGATAGGCGGCGCGGCCGATCATCACGCCGTCAACGTGCTGCAGGTGCGCCAGCGCCTGGTCGAGGTCGGTTACGCCGCCGTTGATGACGATTTCAAGCTCCGGCCGCAGGCGCTTCAACCGGTACACGGTTTCATAACGCAGCGGCGGAATCTCCCGGTTCTGGCGCGGCGACAGGCCATCCAGCCAGGCCTTGCGGGCATGCACCGTGAAGTGCCGGCAGCCGGCTGCGGCGACGATCTCGACGAATTCGAACAAGTCCTCGTCGCGGTCGGTGCGGTCGATGCCGATGCGGCATTTGACCGTTATCGGGATGGATACCGCCGCCTGCATGGCCGCCACGCACTCGCCGACCAGCGCGGGTTCGGCCATCAGGCAGGCGCCGAAGCGGCCAGACTGCACCCGATCCGACGGGCAGCCGACATTCAGGTTGATCTCGTCGTAACCGAAATCGGCGCCGATGTGCGCCGCCTGCGCCAGCTGCGCCGGATCGCTGCCACCCAGTTGCAGCGCCAGCGGGTGCTCGGCCTGGCTGTAGCCGATGAGGTAATCCGCATCGCCGCGCAGCAGGGCCTGCGCCGTCACCATTTCGGTGTACAGCAGCGCATGGCGCGAAATCAGGCGCAGCAGATACCGCGCGTGGCGGTCGGTGCAGTCCATCATCGGCGCCACCGACAGGCGGCGCGACAGCGGGGCGGGGCAGGCGGGTGGCAAGCGTGTCTCCGGTGCGGCGGGGTCGGCATTGTGCCAGCAGCGCCGGCGGGGGCGCGTTGCTTGACACTGCCGGTTGGCGCGTGTTCCATCGTTCGCGCGCCGGGCCGGTTCGTGGCCGGTCGGCGACAGCACCATCAGTCATCCAGAGCAGGAGTCCGACATGTCCGATCCGCAGGTTGCCCAGAAGAGTCCTTACGTCGAACAGACCGAGCCCGGCACCTACTGGTGGTGCGCCTGCGGCAAGTCGGGCGATCAGCCGTTCTGCGACGGCGCGCACAAGGGCACCGCCTTCACGCCCCTGCAGCACGAGGTGACGGAAACCGGCACCCTGGCCTGGTGCGGCTGCAAGCATACGAAGACGCCGCCGTTCTGTGACGGCTCGCACCGCGCGCTGTAATACCCGCCCCGCTTGCCCCGGCGCCCGCGTTTTCAGGCGAAAGCGCGGGCGCCGTTATTTTCGGATATGGCCATGACCGAAACGACTAGCCCGCTGTGGCAGCCGGACGCCCGGCGCGTCGCGAATGCGAATCTGACGGCCTTCATCGACCGCTATCTGCCAGGCGCCGATTACGCGCGGCTGTATGACTGGTCGGTGGCCGAGCCGGCGGCCTTCTGGGCGGCGGTGTGGGAGTTCTGCGGCATCGTCCACCACGCGCCGGCGCAGGCGGTGCTCGAACATGCTGACCGCATGCCGGGGGCGGTGTGGTTTCGCGGTGCGACACTGAACTTTGCCGAGAACCTGCTGCGCTATCGCGACGACCACCCGGCGCTGGTGTTTCGTGACGAGACCGGCGCGCGGCGCGAACTGAGTTATGCCGAGCTCGCCGCGCAGGTCGGCGCGCTGACGGCGGCGCTGCGGGCCTTTGGCGTGCAGCCCGGTGACCGGGTGGCGGGTTATCTGCCGAACATTCCCGAGGCGATCATCGCCATGCTGGCGGCGGCCAGTCTGGGTGCCGTCTGGTCGTCCTGCTCGCCGGATTTCGGCGCCCGGGCGGTGCTGGACCGCTTCGGCCAGATCGCGCCCAGAGTCGCGTTCGTCTGCGACGGCTATCACTACAACGGCAAGGCGCAGGACCGCCGGGTCGCGGTGGCGGAAATCCTCGCCGGCCTGCCGAGCGCCGAGCAGGTGGTGGCGGTGTCCTGCGGCGGTGGGCGCGTATCGCAGGCACCCGTGCCGCTGCACGACTGGGACGATTTGCTTGCCAAGCACGCCGGCGCGGAGTCTGCCTTCACGCCGCTGCCGTTCGACCATCCGCTGTACGTGCTGTATTCGTCCGGCACCACGGGCGTGCCCAAGGGCATCGTGCACGGCGCCGGCGGCACGCTGCTGCAGCACCGCAAGGAACACACGCTGCACGCGGATCTGAAGCGCGATGACCGGCTGATCTACTTCACCACCACCGGCTGGATGATGTGGAACTGGCTGGCCAGCGCCCTGGCCACCGGCTGCACGCTGATCCTGTACGACGGCGCGCCGTTCGTCCGCCCGGCTGAGCTGTTCGACATCGCGCAGCAGGAACGCGTGACCGTGTTCGGCACCAGCGCCAAGTACCTGGCCGCGGCCGAGAAGGCCGGCCTGAAACCGGCGCAAACCCACGATCTTTCGGCCCTGCGCACGTTGCTGTCGACCGGCTCGCCGCTGGCGCCGGAGGGTTTCGATTACGTCTACCGCGACATCAAGGCCGATCTGCTGCTGTCGTCGATCAGTGGCGGCACCGACATCTGCGGCTGTTTCATCGCCGGCAACCCGATCGGCCCGGTCTATCGCGGCGAGCTGCAGGCGCGCGCGCTGGGCATGGCGGTGCGCGTCTATGACGAAGCCGGTCATGAACTGCTGGGCCAGAAGGGCGAGCTGGTGTGCGTGAAGCCCTTCCCGAGCATGCCGGTCGGCTTCTGGAACGATCCCGACGGCAGCCGCTACCGGGCCGCCTATTTCGACAAGTTCCCCGGCGTGTGGTGTCACGGCGATTATGTGGAACTGACCGCCCGCGGCGGCATGATCGTGCACGGTCGCTCGGATGCCGTGCTCAATCCCGGCGGCGTGCGCATCGGCACCGCCGAGCTGTATCGCGAGGTGGAGCGCTTTCCCGAGATTCAAGAGGCGGTGGCCGTGGGCCACCAGATCGACGACGACGTCGAGGTGGTGCTGTTCGTGCGCCTGGTGGACGGCCTGACGCTGGACGATGCCCTGCGCCAGCGTCTGCGCGCGGCTATCCGCGCCGATGTCAGCCCGCGCCACGTGCCGGCGCACATCCTGCAGGTGGCCGACATCCCGCGCACCATCAGCGGCAAGATCGCCGAACTGGCGGTGCGCGAGGCCATACATGGGCGGCCGGTCAAGAACCTGGATGCGCTGGCGAACCCGCAGGCGATTGCCCAGTTCCAGGGTTTGTTCGACGCTTCCTGAAGCTCGGCAGGGCCGCGGCGCCCTTGTGGGCGGCGCCCTCGCTGCGAATCCCCCGGGCAGCCTCGTTCGGCCCGAGGGCGGGCCTCCTACGGGTGTCAAATTCCTGTCGCCGGAACCGGGGCTATGGGGATTCATGCCGGCGACACGGCGCCATGGGCGCAGGAAAAATTTATAACTTATTGAAAAAATTAAATAAATAAATTGGCATTACGCTTGCTTAGTCTCGGCCTGACCCTTACACAGGAGCGGATCAGGCATGGCGACTCGGGAAGCGGATCTGGATCTCGGCGGCGACGCCAAAAAGAAGTCCGGCAGTAAAAAATCGCTGCTGATGATGGGCGGCGGTGCGCTGGCGCTGGTGGCCGTCAGCATCGGCGCCACGGTGTTCCTGGTCGGCGGCAAGTCGGGGCCAGCGCCGGCTGCCGAGCACACCGCGGCGAAGGTCGAGGCACCAGCCACCTATACCGCCCTGGAACCGCCCTTCGTGGTGAATTTCGAGGACGAGGGAGCGATCCGCTTCCTGCAGGTCACGATCGAGGTCATGAGCCGTGACCCAAAGGTCGCCGAGGCGGTCAAGCTGCACATGCCGGCCATCCGCGATCAGCTGATCGTGCTGTTCAGCGGTTCCGATTACGCCACGCTCGCCAGCCGCGAAGGCAAGGATCAGCTGCGCCAGCAGGCCCTTGAGACGCTGAAGAAGATCCTCAAGGCCCAGGGTGCGCCGGACGCCATCGAAGGCCTGTATTTCACCAACTTCGTGATGCAGTGACATGGCTCAGGACGAGCTGGTGTCCCAGGCTGAGCTGAGCGCCCTGCTGGACGCCGCGCCGTCTGCGGCGCGGTCCGGCGCACGGGGCGTCGAGCCGTACGACCTGACCTGCCGCGTGCCGGCGCTGGACGGTGCCGATCTGCCGGCGCTGACCCGCATCACCGAGTACTTCTGCGAAGGCATGACCCGCAGCCTGACCCGCTACCTGGGCCGCGACACGCTGGTGACGATGCGCGGCTCGCAGGTTCGCGAGTTTCGGGATTTCGTGCATGCCCTGCCCGAGCGCGCCAGCGTGCGCGGCCTGGACATCGCTCCGCTGGCCGGTTCCGGCGTGCTGGTCCTGGAGCCGGCGCTGCTGTTCACGGTGGTGGAGAGTTTCTTCGGCGGCGGGCGCGCCTCGTCACCGCCCAGCAACCGCGACCTGACCCCGACCGAGCGACGCATGCTCGGCAACCTGCTCGATCTGCTGCTGCCGGAGTTGCAGACCGCCTGGGCGCCGGTGTTGCCGCTGAGCCCCGCCGTGGCCGCGAACGACGTCGACCCGCTGCTGGTGTCGCTGGTCGACCCGGCCGAGATGGTGCTGCTGCAAAGCTACGAAGTGGCGCTGCTGGGCGGCGGCGGTGATTTTCATCTGGCGCTGCCGATGTCGGCCCTGCAGGGCGTGTGGCCGGCACTGCGGGCCGGCGCCCCGGCCGCGGTGCCCGATGACAGCGCCTGGCGCTCCGCCTTGCAGGCGCGCGTTCTCGACAGCAGCCTGTCGCTCACGGCGGTGGTGGCGCGCCGCCAGTCGACCCTGCGCCATGTGCTGGGCTTGCAGGTGGGCGAGCTGCTGACCTTCGAGCGGGCCGACGGGGCGCGGCTGGAAGTGGCCGGCAAGCCCCTGTTCACCGGCGAGTTCGGTGTCTTTAACGGTAACAACGCCGTGTCGGTGACGGGCCCGGTGCGCCGTCCACCCACCGGCCCCGCAGATGGAACCCAGGGAGAACCCCGCTGATGGAACTCGAACTCGACCAGAACCTGGCGAATGACGCCCAGACGGCCGCCGCGGGCGCTGAACCGGCGCTCCCGCGCAGCGGCGCCGACGTGGGCCTGGGGATGATCATGGACATCCCGATCACGCTGACGGTGGAAGTCGGCCAGGCGCGCATGAGCATCGGTCGCCTGCTGGCGCTCGGCCAGGGCGCGGTGGTGGAGCTGGACCGCGTGGCCGGCGAGCCGCTCGACGTGCTGGCCAATGGCACGCTGGTGGCGCGCGGCGAAGTGGTGGTGGTGGAGGACAAGTTCGGCATCCGCCTGACCGAGGTCATCAGCCCTACCGATCGCGCCAAGGGCGTGCGCTGATGCGTGTCGTGCCGGCCCTGTTGCTGCTGTGCCCGCTGCCGGCGCTGGCGGCGCCGTCGGTGCTGGCCGCCGGTGGTCAGATGCTGGTCAGCCTGGCGCTGGTGGTGGCGCTGATCGGCGGCGTGTTCGTGCTGCTGCGCCGCCTGCAGCTGCGCACCGGTGGTGCCGGCAGCATCCGCACGTTGGCGGCGCACAGCGTCGGCACCCGCGAGCGGGTGGTGCTGCTGGAAGTGGCCGGCCGGCAACTGCTGGTCGGCGTCGCGCCGGGACGCGTGCAGGCGCTGCTGGTGCTCGGCGACGCTCCGGCCAAGGTGCCGACAAGCGTTCCGGCCGAGTCGTTTGCGGCCAGTCTGGATGCGGCCGTCGGCGCGGCCGGGCAGGGCGCACCATGAAACGCCTGCTGCTTGCCTTGCTGCTGCTGGCGCCGCTGCCGGCGCTGGCACAGGCCGGCCTGCCGGCCCTGACGCTGACGCAGGCCGCCGGTGGCGGCCAGACCTGGAGCGTCAGCCTGCAGGTGCTGGCGGTGATGACCTTCCTGACGCTGCTGCCCGGCGTGCTGCTGGCGATGACCTCCTTCACGCGCATCGTGATCGTGCTGGCCATCCTGCGCCAGGCGCTGGGCACCGGCCAGACGCCGTCGAGCCAGATCCTGGCCGGCCTGGCGCTGCTGCTGACGCTGTTCGTGATGGGGCCGGTTCTGAACCGGATCAACGGCGAGGCGCTGCAGCCGTACATGGAAGAAAAGCTCAGCCTGCCGGATGCCGCCCTCAAGGCCGCGGCGCCGCTACGGCAGTTCATGCTGGCACAAACCCGCGAGAGCGACATTGCCACCTTCGCCCGCATCTCGGGCCGGGAAGCGGCCTTCGAGAGCCCGGACGCGGTGCCGTTCACGCTGCTGACGGCGGCCTTCGTGACCAGCGAGCTCAAGACCGCGTTCCAGATCGGCTTTCTGCTGTTCATCCCGTTCGTGGTCATCGACCTGGTGGTGGCCAGCGTGCTGATGTCGCTGGGCATGATGATGCTCTCGCCGATGATCATTTCCCTGCCGTTCAAGATCATGCTGTTCGTGCTGGTCGACGGTTGGGCGCTGGTCATGGGCACGCTGGCCGGCAGCTTTTACCAGTGAGCATGGGCCGATGACTACGCAAACCGTGCTCGACGTCGGCCGCGACGCGCTGTGGATGTGCCTGCTGCTGGCCGGCGGGCCGCTGCTGGCGATGCTGCTGGTCGGTCTGCTGGTGGGCATGCTGCAGGCCGCCACGCAGATCAACGAAATGACCTTGAGCTTCGTGCCCAAGCTGATCGTGATGGCCCTGCTGCTGGTGCTGACCGGCCCGTGGCTGGTGCAGACGCTGGTCGACTACACGCAGCGGCTGGTCACCGGCATTCCGGGTCTGATCGGCTGATGGACATCGACAGTGCCCGCATCGGCGCCTGGGTCGGCCAGTTCTTCTGGCCGTTCCTGCGCCTGTCGGCATTCTTGCTGGCGGCGCCGGTGTTCGGTGCCCGCAGCGTGCCGGTGCGGGTGCGCATCACCATCGGCCTGGCGCTGACGGTGGTGCTGCTGCCCACGCTGCCGGCCGCGCCGGCGCTGGACGTGCTGTCGCCGCTCGGCTTGCTCACGGCCGTGCAGCAAATCGGCATCGGCGTGCTGGGCGGTTTCCTGCTGCAACTGTTCCTGGCTGCACTCAGCTTTGCCGGCGAGATGGTGTCGCTGGGCATGGGCCTGGGTTTCGCGTCGCTGGTCGATCCGCAAAACGGCGTCAGCGTGCCGCTGCTGGCGCAGCTGTACGTGATGCTGGTGATCCTGCTCATGCTGGCGGTCGACGGCCACCTGCTGCTGCTGGAGCTGCTGGCGAGGAGCTTCAGCACGCTGCCGGTGGGGCCGGTCGGGCTGCGCTTCGAGGATTTCCGGGCCGTGGCCGGTTTCGTCAGCGACATGTTTGCGCTCGGCCTGCTGGTGGCGCTGCCGGCGGTCACGGTGCTGCTGGTGGTGAATCTGGCCTTTGCGGTCATCAGCCGGGCAGCGCCGCAGCTGAACCTGTTTGCGATCGGCTTCCCGGTGTCGCTGCTGGTCGGCCTGCTGATCGTGCTGCTCACGCTGCCGGCGCTGCCCGGTCAGTGGGACGGCATCTTCGGGCAGGCCATGGGGCGCCTCTCGGCGCTGCTCGGAGCGCGCTGACATGGCCGAAGAAAGCGCGCAGGAACGCACAGAAAAGGCCACCCCCAAGCGCCTGCAGGACGCCCGTGACAAGGGCCAGGTGGCGCGCTCGCGCGAGCTCAATTCGGCCGCGCTGGTGCTGCTGGGTGCCGGCGGGCTGTGGGCGCTGGGCGATCGCATCGGCGGCAGCCTGCTGGGGTTGATGCGGCATGGTTTTGCGTTCGACCGGGCGACCGCGCTCGATCCGGCGGCCCTGGCGACGCGTCTGGGCGAGGCCAGCGGGCAGGCTCTGCTGGCGCTGGCGCCGTGGCTGGTGCTGGCGGTGGTGGTGGCCGCCGCGGCGCCGCTGCTGCTGGGCGGTTTTCTGCTGTCGGGCGAGAACCTGCAACCGAAATTCGAACGCCTCGATCCGGTCAAGGGCATCAAGCGCGTGTTCTCGGCCCAGGGCGCGATGGAGACCGGCAAGGCGCTGGCCAAATTCGTGGTGCTGGGCGGAATCGCCCTGCTGGTGATGCGCCAGATGACGCCGGCTTTGCTCGGCCTGGGCGGCGAACCGGTGCCGGCGGCCCTGCTGCACGCGGCGCAGCTGACGGCGCGGGCGTTTTTCCTGACCGCCCTCGGGCTGCTGCTGATCGCCGCCGTGGACGTGCCGTTCCAGTTGTGGAACCACGCCAAGCAGCTGCGCATGACCCGCCAGGACATCAAGGACGAGATGAAGGAAAGCGAGGGCCGCCCGGAAGTGCGCGGCCGCATCCGCCAGCGCCAGCAGGAGCTGTCGCGCCGCCGGATGATGCAGGACGTGCCGACCGCGTCGGTGGTGGTGACCAACCCCACGCACTACGCCATCGCCCTGCGTTACGACGTGGGTGGCAACGGCGCGCCGCGGCTGGTGGCCAAGGGCGCCGACCTGGTGGCGGCGCAGATCCGCGCGCTGGCCAAGGAGCACAACGTGCCGATCCTGGAGCAGCCGCCGCTGGCGCGCGCCCTGTACTACAGCACCAAGTTGGGCGCCGAGGTGCCGCGCGAGCTGTACGCCGTGGTGGCGCAGGTGCTGGCCTATGTCTACCAGCTGCGCACGCTGATGGCGGCCGGTCGCTACAAGCTGCCGGACCTGCAGCCGCTGCCGGTGCCCGATGAACTGCAGCGCCCGCGCGGCGGCGTTGCGCACTGATGACGCCAAGGAGCACCTGACGTGAATACCGCAGTCGGCATGGGCAACAACGTACGTGCTCTGGTCGGGCTGGGTCTGGGCACCCCGCTGCTGGTGCTGACGCTGCTCGGCATGATGCTGGTGCCGCTGCCGCCGTTGCTGCTGGACCTGCTGTTCACGTTCAACATCGCGCTGTCGCTGGTGGTGCTGCTGGTGGCGGTGTACGCGCTGCGGCCGCTGGACTTTGCGGTGTTCCCGACCCTGCTGCTGGTGGCGACCTTGCTGCGCCTGGCGCTGAACGTCGCCTCGACGCGGCTGGTGCTGCTGGACGGCCACACCGGCCCCGGCGCCGCCGGGCATGTGATCGAGGCCTTCGGCGCCTTCGTCATCGGCGGCAATTACGCCGTCGGCCTGGTGGTGTTCATCATCCTCATGATCATCAACTTCGCGGTGGTCACCAAGGGCGCCGGGCGGGTGTCGGAAGTCAACGCCCGCTTCACCCTGGACGCCATGCCCGGCAAGCAGATGGCGATCGATGCGGATCTGTCGGCCGGCGTCATCACCCAGCAGCAGGCGCAGGTCCGACGCGAGGAAGTGCGCCAGGAAGCCGATTTCTACGGCGCCATGGACGGCGCCAGCAAGTTCGTGCGCGGCGATGCGGTGGCCGGCGTGCTGATCCTGATCATCAACATCCTGGGCGGCATCGCCATCGGCATGGGCCAGCACGGCATGAGCGCCGGCGACGCCGTGCGCGTGTTCAGCCTGCTGACCATCGGCGACGGCCTGGTGGCGCAGGTGCCCTCGCTACTGCTGTCGGTGGCGGCGGCCATCCTGGTGACGCGCGTGTCGCAGTCGCAAAACGTCGCCACCCAGGTCAGCAAGCAGCTGCTGGCCAACCCTACGGCGCTGGCCATGGCCGGCGGCCTGGTTGGCATTCTTGGGGTGGTGCCGGGCATGCCGCACTTCGCCTTTTTGGCCCTGGGCGCGGGACTGGGTGGCGCCGCCTGGCGTATCGGCAAGCGCCAATCCACCGCTGCCGCCAGCCCGGATGCTGGCGCCCAGGCCCTGCCGGGGCCCGACGAACACAAGGAACTGGGCTGGGAAGAGGTCGCCGGCGTGGACCTGGTGGGTCTGGAGGTCGGCTATCGGCTGATTCCGCTGGTCGACAAGGCGCAGGGTGGCGAGCTGCTGACCCGCATCAAGGGGGTGCGCAAGAAGCTGTCGAAGGAACTGGGCTTTCTGCTGCAGCCGGTGCACATCCGCGACAACCTGGACCTGCCGCCGGGCGGCTACCGCATCACGCTGATGGGCGCGACGGCCGGGCAGGGCGAGCTGCTGCCGGACCGCGACCTTGCCATCAACCCCGGCCACGTCACCACGCCGGTGCCGGGCATCGCTACCAGGGATCCGAGCTTTGGCCTGGACGCGCTGTGGATCGAACGCGGTCTGCGCGAGCAGGCGCAGATGGCCGGCTACACCGTGGTCGATCCGGCCACCGTGGTGGCCACGCACCTTTCGCAGGTGCTGATGCGCTCGGCCCACGAGCTGCTGGGACACGAGGAAGTGCAGCACCTGCTCGACCGCCTGGCGGCGCAGGCGCCCAAGTTGGTCGAGAACCTCACGCCCAAGGTGCTGCCGCTGGGCACGGTGCTGCGCGTGCTGCGCAACCTGCTGCAGGAAGGCGTGCCGATCCGCGATCTGCGCAGCATTGCCGAGTCTTTGGCGGAGCACGGGACGCGCAGTCAAGATCCCGACGTCCTGACCGCCCTGGTGCGGGTGGCGATCGGTCGAAGCATCGTGCAGGAGATCTTCGGAATGGCGCCAGAGCTAGCACTGATGACGCTTGACCCGGAGTTGGAACGCATCTTGCTGAAGGCCGTTCAAGGCGGCGACGGCGCCCTGGGTCTGGAGCCGGGCCTCGCCGAACGCCTGCGCGGCCTGCTGGCCGACGCGGCGCAGCGCCAGGAGCTGCTCGGTCAGCCGGCGGTGCTGGTGGCCCCGAATGCGCTGCGGCTGTGGCTGGCGCGCTTCGTGCGCCACCTGGCGGTGGACCTGAAGGTGCTGGCTTACGAAGAGCTGCCGGAGAACCGCCAGGTGCGGGTGGTTGCAAACATCGGTGGGCGCTGAAGCGCGTTCGCCCAGACACGGAGACACGAGCATGCAGATCAAGCGCTACAGCGCCCCCGACATGCGCCGGGCATTGCACCTGGTGCGTCAGGCCCAGGGCTCGCAGGCCGTCATCCTGTCCAGTCGGCGCCTGCCGGACGGCGTCGAGGTGATCGCCGCCGACGAGTACGACGCGGCCCTGGTCGAGCGCCTGGCGGCCGGCGGCGACGGCGACGCCTTGCCGCCCGGCACCGGCAGGGAACTGCCGTCTCCCGGCCACGGCGATCTGCCTGGCCCGGCCGATCTGGATCGACTCGCCTGGGCGGTCGACCCGGCCATCGCCCAGCTGCGCAGCGAACTGACCACCCTGCGCGCGCTGCTCGAAACAGAACTGCGCCAGTCCGCGCTGGCCCGCCGCAGCCCGCTGCAGGCGCAGCTGGCGCAGTACCTGGAGCAACTGGGTCTGGCTGCGCCGCTGATCGGCTCGCTGCTGGAACAGCTCACCGAAACGCAGGACCTGGGCGCCGCCTGGCGCGAGGTGCTGGGCCAGCACCTGAGCGCGCGCATCCCGATCGCCGCCGACGACATGTTGACCGAAGGCGGCGTGGTGGCCTTGCTCGGCCCGACCGGCGTCGGCAAGACCACGACCATTGCCAAGCTGGCCTCGCGCTTCGTGCGCGAGCACGGCGCCAAGCACCTGGGCCTGCTGACTACCGACAACTACCGCATCGGCGCTCACGAACAGCTGCAGAACTACGGCCGCCTGCTGGGCGTGCCGGTGCAGATGGTGGATTCGGCGGAGGACCTGACCACCGCCCTGGCGGCGCTGGCCAACAAGCGCCTGGTGCTGGTCGACACCGCCGGCATGAGCCAGCGTGACCTGCGCCTGGGCGAGGCCCTGGCCGGCCTGCAGCGCAGCGGCCTGCGCAGCTACCTGACCCTGGCCAGCAACGCCCACGAGACGATGCTGGACGAGACCATCAGCGCCTTTGGCAAGCTGCCGCTGGCCGGCTGCGTGCTGACCAAGCTCGACGAATGCCCGAGCCTTGGCGCCGCCCTGTCGGCGGTGATCCGCCACCGCCTGCCGGTGGCCTGCGTCACCGACGGCCAGCGCGTGCCCGAGGACCTGCGCCCGGCGCGCGCCCGCGATCTGGTCAGCGTCGCCGCCCAGCGCATGCATGCCCGCGCCGAGCAGGCGGCGGCGGTCGCGCCGGTGCCGGCCGTCGCTGCCCGCCGGGTGGCCGCCCATGCTTGAGGCGGCCTTCGACCAGGCGCGCGGCCTGCGCGCCACCAAGCCGGTGCAGGTGGTTGCCATCACCGGCGGCAAGGGCGGTGTCGGCAAGACCAATGTGTCGGTCAACCTGGGCGTGGCGCTGGCCCAGCGCGGCCGCGGCGTGATGCTGCTCGACGCCGACCTGGGTCTGGCCAACGTGGACGTGCTGCTGGGCCTGAAGCCGCGCTGGACCCTGGCCCATGTGCTCAGCGGCGAGCGCGAGCTGCCGGAGGTCATCGTCGAGGGTCCGGCCGGGCTGCGCATCGTGCCGGCGGCATCCGGCGTAGCCGGCATGGCCGATCTGCCGCCCAGTGTCTACGGCGGCCTCATCCAGGCCTTCGGGCAGCTGGCGATCGACCTTGACGTACTGCTGGTGGATACCGCCGCCGGCGTGTCGGAAGGGGTGATGAGCTTCGCCCGGGCGGCGCAGGACGTGCTGGTGGTGGTGTGCGACGAGCCGGCCTCACTGGCCGATGCCTACGCCCTGATCAAGCTGCTGAGCACCCAGCACGGCGTGAGTCGGTTCCGGGTGCTGACCAACATGGTCCGCCGCGCCCGCGACGGGCGCGAGCTGTTTCACAAGCTGCTGTCGGTGTGCGATCAGTATCTGGACGTGGTGCTGGAGTTCGCCGGCGCGGTGCCGTTCGACGACTACCTGCGCAAGGCCGTGCAGCAACGCCAGTCGGTGCTGGAAGCCTACCCGCGCAGCCCGGCCGCCTTCGCCCTGCGCCAACTGGCCGAGCAGGTGGGGCACTGGCCGCGCGTCAGCGGCGCCAGCGGGCATCTGGAATTTTTCTTCGAGCGCATGTTGCGGCCGGCCCCGGCCGCGGTGGGAGGTTCAGCATGAGCGCAGTTCTCGCCTACAACAAGGCCGGTCGGCCCGAGGTGGCGGCACAGGAAGTGGACCGGCTGGTGCGCGCTCACGCGCCGCTGGTCAAGCGTATCGCCTATCACCTGCTGGCGCGCCTGCCGGCCAGCGTGCAGGTCGATGACCTGATCCAGGCCGGCATGATGGGCCTGATGGAAGCGGCCCGCCGTTACGAGGAAGGCCACGGCGCCAGCTTCGAGACCTACGCCGGCATTCGCATCCGCGGCACCATGCTTGACGAGCTGCGCCGCGGCGGCTGGCTGCCGCGCACCGCCCTGCGCAAGCTGCGCCAGCTGACCGAAGCGACCCGCGCCGCCGAGCGCGAACTCGGCGGCGAGGCTTCGCCGGAGGCTATTGCCCGCCAGCTGGGCATGGACATGGACGGTTACTACACGCTGGCGCGCGAGGCGTCCGAGTTCGGCGTGGTGCGCTTCGCGGACCTGGGCGGCGAGGACGACGAACCCTGGGAAAACGGCATCGCCGACACCAGCCCCGGCCCGCAGGCGCAGGTGGAGGACGACGACCTGCGCACGCGCATCGCCGGCGCCGTGGACCTGCTGCCGGAGCGCGAAAAACTGGTCATGTCCCTGTACTACGAACAGGACCTGAACCTGCGCGAGATCGGCGAGGTGCTGGGCGTGAGCGAGTCGCGCGTGTGTCAGATCCACGGCCAGGCACTGATCCGCCTGCGCGCCCGGCTCGGCGGCCGGGATTGAGCCCTAGCGGCGCAGGGCCAGACACATGGACATTCTGAGTTTTGCCGGCGTGGCGATGGCCTTCATCGCCATCCTGGGCGGCAACGCGCTCGAGGGCGGGCATCTGAGCTCGCTGGTGCAGCCAACGGCCTTTCTGATCGTCGGCGGCGGCACCTTCGGGGCGGTGATGGTGCAGACGCCGCTGCCGACCTTCCTGAAAGCCATGAAGATGACCGCCTGGGTGTTTGTGCCGCCCAAGCTCGATTTTGCGGCGGCCATCGACAAGATCGTCGAATGGGGCAACGTCGCCCGCCGCGAGGGTCTGCTTGGCCTGGAGACGATGGCCGAGTCCGAGACCGACCCGTTCGTGAAGAAGGGCCTGCAATTGCTGGTCGACGGCAGCGAGCCGGACACCATTCGCGGCGTGCTGGAGGTCGAGCTGTCGGCCGCCGAGCACCAGGAAAACGCCGCCGCCAAGGTGTACGACGGCTTTGGCGGCTACTCGCCGACCATCGGCATCATCGGCGCCGTGATGGGCCTGATCCACGTCATGGAGAACCTGTCGGACCCGAGCAAGCTCGGCGGCGGCATCGCGGTCGCCTTCGTGGCCACCATCTACGGCGTGGCGCTGGCCAACCTGTTCTTCCTGCCGATGGCCAACAAGCTTAAGGGCGTGGTGCACCACCGCAGCCAGTTCAAGGAGCTGACCATCGAGGGCCTGGCGGCCATTGCCGCCGGCGAGAACCCGCGCAACATCGAGCTGAAACTGCAGGGCTACCTGCACTGACGCCGCCGTCATGGCCCGCAAGAAAAAGCACGAGGAGCACGAGAACCACGAGCGTTGGCTGGTCTCGTACGCCGATTTCATCACCCTGCTGTTCGCCTTCTTCGTGGTGATGTATGCCGTCTCCTCGGTCAACGAGGGCAAGTACCGCGTGCTGTCGGACTCGATGGTGGCGGCCTTTCGCTCGCCCACCAAGTCGATCATGCCGATCCAGGTCGGCAACATCGTCAAGAGTCCGTCGGGCAGTGCCGTCGAGCTGCCGCCGATGGCCACCAACCGCATGATCGACAAGACCCGGCGCGGGAAGGTCGGCGGCGGTGAGGGCGCCGGCGCCGGTTCCGCCGACGGCGATGTCGTGCAGGCCGCCCTGCACCGGGTGGCCAACGACCTTGCCAAGGCTTTCGAAGCGCTGATTGCGCAGGATCTGGTCACCGTGCGCGAGGGCCAGCTGTGGCTGGAGGTGGAAATCCGCGCCGCGGTGCTGTTCGATTCCGGCAGCGCCCAGGTCAAGCCCGAGGCCCTGCCGGTGGTCGATCAGGTGGTCGACATCCTGGCCGGCATCCCCAACTCCGTGCGCGTGGAGGGTTACACCGACAACGTGCCGATCAGTACCGGTCAGTACCGCTCCAACTGGGACCTGTCGGCCGCCCGCGCCGGCAGCATGGTGCATCGCCTGCTGCAGCGCGGCCTGGACCCGCTGCGCCTGTCGCTGGCCGGCTACGGCGAGTACCGGCCGATTGCCGACAACGCCACGGCGGATGGACGCAGCCGCAACCGGCGCGTGGTGCTGGTGGTGCTGGCGACGCCCGGCGCAGTCGCGCAGCGCGAACTGGAACTGAGCCTGATTCGGCAGGGACCGGACGACGTCGGTTTCCGTTTGCCGGACGGGACGCCGGACGCAGTGTCGATCGTGACGCAGGCGATGGCGCCCACCGCGACGGCCCAGTCGGCGCCCGGCCAGACAGTTCCGGCCGCGAAGACTGACACCCCCCGCTGGCCTGCCGATCGGCGCGCCGCCGGCCAGGTGCCGGACTTCGTGCCCTCGCCGCTGCCGCCGCAGCTGGTACCGCCGTTGTGAGCTGAACGCCACGCCCGGCGGCGCGGTGTCGGTGGCTACCCGGGTCGCAGTCACGCGGCAGGAAAAAACCGCAGCATGCTGCCCGGCAAACGCGGACATACCCACGTGCCCAGCAGAAGATTCAGGCACTACCACAATATATGGCCATAGCCGTTTGATTATTAATGCTATCGTAAGACTGTAGGAGCCCGGCTATGCCGGGCGATCATCCCGCAGCAAAGCCGCGCCTACAGGAACTGGGGAAGCGGAGGCCTCTGTGGGAGACCCGCCTTGGGGCCGAATGTTGGTGGGAAGATTCGCGGCGGGGCGCCGCTCCCACAGGACAACCATGGCTGCTTTAGGAATCAATCTCGATGCGGACGGGTCTTCGAATGCCACTGAGTGACAATCTGCAGTCTGTCCGTCGGGTCGGCAATGTGCTCGGCGCGCAGGTCGATGTCCTGTCGTGGGATGTCGCGCTGGAGCGCCTGCTCGGCTGGGCGCGGGCGCGCGAGTCGCGCTATGTGACGATCTGCAACGTGCACGTGGTGGTGAGCGCGGCGCAGGATGCGGCGTATCGCGACATCATCAACGGTTCCGACATGGCGACGCCGGACGGGGCGCCGGTGGCGTGGATGTTGCGCCGCCTGGGCTTTGCCGGGCAGTCGCGCATCAGCGGGCCGGATCTGATGTGGGCGCTGTGCGAGCGTGCGGCGCAGGAAAATTTGCCCATCTATTGCTATGGCAGCACCGAGGCGACGCTGGGTTTGTTGGAGCGGCGTTTGCGTGAGGCGTTTCCGGCGCTGCGGGTGGCGATGGAATCGCCGCCGTTCCGCGCGCTGACACCGCAGGAAGACGCGGCGGCGGTGGAGCGGATCAACGCCAGCGACACGGGCATTGTGTTCGTCGGCCTGGGCTGCCCCAAGCAGGAACGCTGGATAGCCGAGCACCGCGGGCGGGTGCAGGCGGTGATGATCGGCGTGGGCGCGGCCTTCGATTTCCACGCCGGGACCGTGCAACGGGCGCCGCTGTGGATGCAGCGCCGGGGGCTGGAGTGGCTGCACCGGCTGGCCAGCGAGCCGCGGCGGCTGTGGAGGCGCTATCTGGTGACCAATACGCTGTTCGTGTGGCTGGCCGCAGGGCAGTTGTGGCGCAGCAGGTGAGCGACGCAGGGCTGGCTGATCGCCCCCTGAGAGGTCGTCCGGGCCGAATGCTTGATCGAAGATTCGCGGCGGGGCGCCGCTCCCATAGGGTTCTGAGCCCGTGCCCATCGGCCGGTGGCTGTCGCCGGAACGTAAAAAATGCCGGCTACAGTTGCCTCGCCCATCGAGGGAATTCAGACGACCTGAGGATAGTGCGATGAGGAAGAATCTTGGCGCCTTGTTTCTGACAGCCGCAGTGGCGCATGCCGGGGCGGCTGCGGCGGATACCATCGTTTACTATGCCGAGACTGGCAGTGGCGGTGCTCGACAGGATGTCGATGTGACGTTGGTGTCCCCGAGCACGCGAAATATCTCCATCGCCTACGACAGCTCGCTGTGGGCCTCGATCAACTCTGCGACTCTGACCATGTTGTTGGGCGATGACGGGGGCGATGGACCGAACGAATTTGCGGACGTGGCGGCGATCGAAGGCGTTGATCCGATGGTCAATCCGGAACAAGTTGTTGGCGCAGCTACAAAGGATTACTGGGCCATCGATGTTTCTGACAAACTTCTACCGCCCAATCATCTCACTCCGCTTATGTTCACTCTCCAGGCCGTTAGTGGAGATTTCGACTATCGCAACGCGGTTCTGACGGTGGATTTCACCCCGGTTCCCGAGCCCGCCACGACCGCCTTGCTGGGCAGCGGCCTGCTGGTAGCCGGGCTGGCCCTGCGTCGACGCGCTTCCTGATCGGTCGGGTCTGCGTTATGCGGCGCGGTGCTCGTTCGGGTGCCGTGCCATGTCTTCCAGAAGGCAAGGTCCTCGTCGCTGCGCTCCTCAGGACGACGGGGTGTTGTGCGGCGCAGCGCGCCGGCACGACGTAGCGTAGCAACCCTGCCAGTTGACGCTACAAGACCCGATATCGGCAGACAGGGCTCGGCACGTCAGGTTCAACTCTCCGATCAGGCTTAGACTCAAGTTCCAAGTGCAACACCCTGCTGCAGGTAAGGTATTGCGATGGGAACGACGTACAGCCATTTGAGCAGCGAAGAGCGCGCAGTGATCATGATCGAACGGCGGCGAGGCCGCAG
>NZ_JACIZD010000016.1 GCF_014359565.1 Immundisolibacter sp.
ATGTAGGAGAGGATCTTTTCGTACTGCGGGCGGGTGGTGACCGGGCCGACCTGGGTACCCGGATCGGCCGGGTCGCCCAGGCGGGCGCGTTTGGCGAAGGCGACCAGGCGCTCGACGAAAGCGTCGTGGATGCTGTCCTCGACCAGCACGCGCGAGCCGGCGATACAGGTTTGCCCGCTGGCGGCGAAGATGCCGGCGATGACGCCCTTGACCGCCTGATCGAGGTCGGCGTCCGCAAACACGATGTTGGGTGACTTGCCGCCCAGTTCCAGCGTGGCGGGGATCAGCCGCTCGGCGGCTGCCTTGTACACGCCGCGTCCGCCGGCCTCGCCGCCGGTGAAGGCGACCTTGGCGACCTTCGGATGCGCCACTAGCGGCACGCCGACTTCGGCGCCAAACCCCGTCACCACGTTCAGCACGCCGGGCGGGAAGCCGACTTCGTCGAAGATGCGCGCCAGTTCGATGCTAGACGCCGACGTGAACTCGGACGGCTTGAGCACCACGGTGTTGCCGGCCGCCAGGGCCGGGGCGAGCTTCCAGGTCGCCAGCATGAGCGGCGAGTTCCACGGCGTGATGGCGGCGATGAC
This sequence comes from Immundisolibacter sp., assembly GCF_014359565.1. Lineage (NCBI taxonomy): Bacteria > Pseudomonadati > Pseudomonadota > Gammaproteobacteria > Immundisolibacterales > Immundisolibacteraceae > Immundisolibacter > Immundisolibacter sp. Next base: position 588 of record NZ_JACIZD010000016.1, read on the forward strand.
GCCCAGCGGCTCGGGGCGGGTGTAGACGGTGACGTCGGGCTTGTCGATGGGGATGACGCGGCCTTCCAGGTTCTCGGCGAGACCCGCGTAGTAGCGGTACCAGGACGGCAGGTAGCGCGCCTGACCGCGGGTTTCGGCAATCAGCTTGCCGTTGTCGCGGGTTTCGGTCTGGGCCAGCTCGCCGGCGGCCTGCTCCAGGCGATCGGCCAGGGCACGCAGCAGGCCGGCGCGGTAGGCCGGCTTGCTGCGTCCCCAGCCGCTTTCGAATGCAGTGCGGGCCGCAGCCACGGCGGCATCGACATCGGCCGGACCGCCGCGGGCGATCTGCGCCCACGGTTCCAGCGTGTAGGGATTCTCGGTGTCGAACCACTCGCCGGTGGCGGGGTCGCGAAACTCGCCGCCGATGTAGAGGGGATAGCGCTGCATGGGGTGCTCCGCAAGATAAGGACGGACGATGCCCTGACCGGCCGGACGGGGCCGGGAGGGCGCTTACTTGACGCGCGCGGTCATGGCCTCGCCGGGTGGCCGGGCATTCAGGCCGGCTTCGCCGACCACCTCGAACTGCCCCGTTTCGACCGCCTTTTTCTGGCCCCAGGACCAGTGGATGTGCACGCCGTTGGAGCGGTCATAGCGGTTCTGGATGATGCTGGCCAGGGAATGGCAGCGCACGGCCAGCTCGATCGAGTCGTCGGTTTCCGGGTACAGCTCGTGGGCCACGCCGGGCGGCGAGCAGTCCACATCACCCGGCCCCATGACGATCTCGTCGATCTTGCGCAGGCGCACCTTGCCGGTGGCCGGGTCCACGCCGTCCTGCGTCCAGTGCACCAGGCGCAGCTTGCCGGCCACCTGCACGTTGATGGCCCAGCAGGCGCCGTGGTCGTGCGGCTCGCGGTAGCCGATCTTGGACGAGTGCACGCCCATGATGCCGAGGCCAGGATCCTTCATGCTGCCGTACAGGTCGGGATCGTCCGCGGTCGCGTCGCGCAGGGCGGCGAGCAGCTGGGGATCCGCGACGGCTTTTTTGATGACTTCGGCCAGTCGTTCCATCACGCCGGGGCGGTGCGCGTCGTCGCCGGCGATGCGCAGCATTTCGTCCAGCATGGCCTGCATGGCCGGCGGTTGGGTTTTGGTAGGTGCGTTCATCGGTTGTCTCCTCGTCATCGATCGGGGTGCGGATACGCCACCGGGCAACGATAACACCCGGTCCGCAGCCGGGATCGGGCTGTGCCGCGTCGTTGATCGTCGAGCACCGGGGACGGTCCGGATGTCATCGACCCGCAACGGAACTGCCACCGGCCGGTCACGCCAGGGTCACGGTTTCGAAAAGTGCGGCCCCGATAGTTGGGTGCGGATGCCTTGGCGTCCACCCACCATTCACGCCTTCGGGCACGCATTCGGGGAGCAACGATGGAAAAGACACTGTTTTCTCGATTCACGGGCGCGCTGTTTGCGGCCGGCTGCCTGGTCAGCGCCGCGCTGCATGCTGCCGGGCCGGCTGATGACCATCAGGGCCCGCTGTCGGCGTTCGGCAAGCCGGACCTGCGTGCCAGCGTTCAGGTGGGGCCGCGACCGTTCTATCTGGTAGCAGGCATGGACGAGGGCGCCCTGAAGTCGAAGTTGCAGCGCTGTGCGGACGGGCCGTTCCGGCGCACTGATTTCTCGATCGGCCATCGCGGTGCGGGGCTGCAGATCCCGGAACACACGCAGGAATCGTATGAGGCCGCTGCCCGGATGGGCGCCGGCATCGTCGAATGCGATGTGACGTTCACCAGCGATGGCGCGCTGGTGTGCCGCCACGCCGAGTGCGACCTGCACACGACGACCAACATCGTTGCCACCGATCTGAACAGCAAGTGCTCGGTGCCGTACAGCGGGCCTGGCTCGTCGCCGAAGTGCTGTACCAGCGACATCACGCTGGCCGAGTTCCGGACGCTCACGGGCAAGATGGACGCCAGCAACCCGGCGGCGCCGGATGCGCAGGGCTTCCTGGGCGGTACTGCCGACTGGCGCACGAACCTGTACACCGGGCGCGGCACCTTGATGACGCTGGACGAGAGCATCGCGCTGAATCAGCGGCTGGGCGTCAAGCACACGCCGGAATTGAAGGGCGGCGATCCGGCGCGCATCGCGGCCGTGTTCGGCGGCCAGGCGCAGTACGCGCAGGCGTTGATCGACCACCTGCAGGCGGCGGGTGTCAGCCCGCGTGACGTCTGGCCGCAGTCGTTCGACCTGGCCGACGTGCTGTACTGGATCCGCAACGCGCCGGCCTACGGCCGCCAGGCGGTGTACCTGGTGGACTACGATCCGGCGGCACGCGACACGGTGCCGCCGCTGCCGCGGGCCACGCTCGAATCGCTCAAGGCCCAGGGCGTGAAGATCATCGCCCCGCCGATTCCTGCCCTGCTGGCGGTGGATGCCGAAGGCCGCATCGTGCCGTCGGCACTGGCGAACGAGCTCAAGCGGCTCAAGTTCGACATCATCACCTGGACTTTCGAGCGCTCGGACCTGCGCCAGGGCGCGTCGAAAGCGGGTTTCTACTACGCCTTCGATCCCGAGGGCCGGGCGATCGCCAAGGACAGCGACATGTACAAGGCGCTCGACGTGCTGGCCAAGCGCGTAGGCGTGCTGGGCATTTTCTCCGACTGGCCGGGCACGGTGACCTATTACGCCAACTGCATGGGTCTTTGAGAGGCCGGCGCGGGGCGGTCACGGCGCCGCCCCGCGCCCCGTCCTCAAGTGAAGTGCGGCATCACCTTGTCGGCAAACAGGCGCATGGAGTTGCTGACCTTGTCGTGCGGCATGGCGCCGACGTTGGTCCACAGGATGATGTCCTGCAGGCCGACCTCGTCGCGCAGACGGGTGATGCGCTCGATGGCTTCCTCGGGGCTGCCGAAGATGGCCAGCTCGCGGCACACGAAGTCGTAGTTCAGGTCCTTGGTCAGCTCGCCGAGCTGCAGATAACCCTTGTAGCTGTCCGGGAACTGGGCGTGCTTTTTCTGCAGGCGGCCCATCATCTCGCCCATCATCACGCCGATGATGTCGTAGTAACTCATCATGGCTTTTTCCACGTCACGCCGGGCGCGCGCACCGTCGCTGTCGATGTATACCGGCAGCAGCACCGGCAGGCGGAACTTGGCCGGGTCCCGCTCGTACTTGGCCAGGGCCGCCTTGTAGCCGCCCACGGCCTGCTTGAGCTGTTCCAGCGGCAGCACCTGTGCTGGAAGGAACAGGTTGAAGCCGTACTCGCCGGCCAGATCAAAGGTGTCCGGGCTGAAGGCCGACACGAAAGTCGGCAGGGTCGGCTTCTGCAGCGGCTTGGGCACCACGCGCACCCGGTCGATGGTGTTGAACTTGCCCTTGAAGCTGAATTCTTCCTCGGTCCAGGCCAGGCGGATGATGTCCAGGTGTTCCCGGAACAGTGCCTTGCTCTGGTCGATGTCGATGTTGAAATGGTCGTAGATGCCGGTCATCGGGTGGCCGCGGCCGATGCCCCAGTCGACGCGGCCGCCCGACAGGATGTCCAGCGTGGCCAGTTCCTCGGCCAGGCGCAGCGGCTGGTTGATCGGCAGCACCGAAATGCCCATGCCCAGACGAATGCGTTTGGTGACCTGGCTGGCGGCGGCGGCCAGCAGCAGCGGCGCCGGCAGAATCGAATAGGCGCGCTGGAAGTGCAGCTCGGCCAGCCACAGGCAGTCGTAGCCCAGTTCGTCGGCCAGGCAGAACTGGTCCAGGTGCTCCTGGTAGAGCTCGGCGTCGCTGCGATCGGCGGCGCCCTGCATCTCGTAAAACAGACCGAATTTCATGCCGGACCACTCCTTGGATTGGCGGCGCGCACGGCGCCGGATTGCGGTTTTCTTGACTTGCGGGTGACCACGGCGCGACCATGCGCGCATGGCTGACCGAACGTTCCGTGGGCGGCTATTCGACCACCGGTTGCCACGCGCCGTCCACGCACCCCAACGCGCAGAGGAGAAACACAATGAACCAGCAGGACATCGTCGACCGCATTGCCGCCCGCTGCGTGGAATCGGCCAACACCTGGCCGTGGCTGACCGGCAAGCTGACGGTCGGCATGGCGCAGGCGTGGATGATCCAGCACTCCATCCGCAACCGCCAGTTCAGTGCCAGCTACCGCCCGGCCTGGATGAGCCGCTGCCCGGACCAGGCGGTGGTGCGCAAGACCATCGGCCAGATGCTCGAAGAACTGGTCTATGACGAGAACCTGAAGGCGCCGCACACCAAGATCCTGTTCGAGATGGCCCGCACGCTCGGCCTGACCGACAAGCAGCTGCACGAAGCCGTGCCCAACGCCAAGACCGACATCTGGCACCAGGTGACCGAGAACCTGTGCCGCAACCGGCACTGGATCATCGGCTGGCTGTCGACCTCGCTGGAAGAATTCGTGCTGACCGCCATCGACCGCGAGACCAACATCAGCGCCGACAAGTGGCAGAAGGACCTTGGCCTGACCGACGAACAGCTGTTCTTCTTCCGCTACCACGAGAAGGCCGACATGGAACACGCCGGCAAGGTCGTATGGGCGCCGATCAAGCGCCACGTGACCACGCCGGAGCTGGCCGCCGACGTGCTGGCCGGTCTGGATACGGCGCTGGAGGCCTCGCGCATCTTCTACGAGGGCGTGATGGACCTGGCCGCCGAGCTCGACGCGCAGGGCGTCAAGCTGCCGTCGGCCGCCTGAGTCATCCCGCTTTTTCCGGAGCCTCCTCACATGAATGCCAACACCCAGTTCATCCAGGATCTGGTCACCTTCCCGGCCAAGACCAATGCCATCCCCAAGATGCTCTACGAGAGCGCGGAGATCTATCAGCTCGAAATGGAGCGGCTGTTCTACGGGCCGCACTGGCATCCGGTGGCGCACGTGGGCGAGATCCCGAACGCGGGCGACTACAAGACCTTCTATATCGGCGAGGTGCCGATCCTGATCACCCGCCTGGAAGGCGGCGCCGTCGGCGTGTTCCACAACGCCTGCTCGCACCGCGGCACCCTGCTGGTGCCCGAGGTGCGCGGCAATGGCACCGAGTTCCAGTGCCCGTATCACCGCTGGCTGTTCGACAACGGCGGCAACCTGCGCGGCGTGCCGGGCGAGAACGATTTTCCGGAAGACTTCTGCAAGGCCGACTTCGGCCTGCGCAAGATTCGCTTCGAGGTCTTTACCGGCCTGGTGTTCGCCACCCTGGACGACCACGCGGCGCCGCTTTCGGAGCAGCTTGGCGAAATCGCGGCGCCGCTGGCGGCCTCGCTGGGTGGTGACGGCAGGCTCAAGCTGCTCGGCTACCAGAAGGTCATGTACAACGCCAACTGGAAGACCTACCGCGACCAGGATGGCTATCACCCGCCGCTGTTGCACGCCGCCTTCAAGATGCTCAACTGGCAGGGCGGCAAGGGGCAGTGCACGATTTCCGAGAACGGCAACATCGCGCTGGTGTCGCAGCTGGCTGCGGTGCGCAACACCGAGTTCCTGCAGGATCCAAGCCTGGTACAGTTCAAGGGTGTCGACCCGAGCCAGGGGTCCTACGTGGTGTGTCCGTCGCTGTTGTCGTTCGGCAGCAAGCACCTGGACATGTTCAATTTCCGCTTCGGCATTCCGCGTGGGCCGCTCAAGACCGAAGTCCACTGGGCCTACTTCTGCCACGAGGACGATGACGAGGACATGGTGCGCCACCGTTTGCGCCAGTCCTCGAATCTGCTCGGCCCGTCGGGCCTGGTCAGCCTGGAGGACGCGGCCGTGTTCCACCGCATCCAGAACGCGCTCAAGGCCGGCACGCCGAATGCCTACTTCATGAAGGGCGTGCGCAAGGACGCCGATCCGTACAAGTCCGGCCAGAACGACGAGATCGCCAACATCGTCTGGTGGGAGTGGTACCGCAAGCAGATGGGTTTCAGCCGCGCCGCGGCCTGAAGCGGCGGTCGACAGCGAAATAAGGTTTTTTGCGGTCCTGCCAGGGCCGGTCGGGTGAAAACAGCCGCAGCTTCGTTTACCGAGCTGCGAGCGGGCCTGGTCCGGTCCTGCGCATGGCCGCTTCGGTCGAGGAGAACACCGCGTGAGTTATGACTTCGCGCCGCTGGTAAACAACACGTTTCCGGCGGTCAGTGAGCGTTTTGCAGCCATCAATCCGGCCACCGGCGAGACCATCGGTTCGGTGCCGGAATGCGCCGGCCTGGTGGACGAGGCGGTGCGCGGGGCGCTGGCCGCCCAGCGCGAATGGGCCAAGGTGCCGCTGTTCCAGCGGGTGGGTCTGGTCGGCAAGCTGGCGGCCGTGCTGGAACAGCACGGCGAGGAACTGGCGCAGCTGGACGTGCTCGATACCGGCAGTCCGATTCACGTCATGCGTGCCGACGTCCGCGCCTCGGTCGGCATGCTGCGCCACCAGATGGGCCTGGCGCCGCAGGTGTTCGGCCGCTCCGGGGACCGCTTCACCGGCGACAACATCCACTTCACGCTGCCGCAGCCGTTCGGCGTGGTGGCGCGCTTCTGTGCCTTCAATCACCCGCTCATGTTCAGCATCATGCGCATCGCGGCGCCGCTGCTGATGGGCAATTCGCTGATCATCAAGCCGTCCGAGCACACGAGTCTGTCGACGCTGCGCATCGGCGAGATCCTGGCCCCGCACATCCCGCCGGGCCTGATCCAGATTCTCACCGGCGGCATTCCGGTGGGCGAAGCCATCGTCGGTCACAAGGACATCAAGCGCATCACGCTGACCGGCGGCAAGGCGGCGGCGCTGGCCTTCTACCGCATCGCCGCCGAGTCCGGGCACCTCAAGGACTTCACCTTCGAGCTGGGCGGCAAGAACCCGATGGTGATCTATCCGGACGCGGACGCCGAGAAGGCCTTCACCTCGGCCGTGCATGGCATGAACTTCTATCAGACGGCCGGCCAGAGCTGCGGCTCGACCAGCCGCATCTTCATCCATCGTTCGCTGTACGAGCAGGCCAAGGCGGCCATCAAGACGGCCTGCGAGGCGATTCGCATCGGTGATCCGCAGGATCCCGATACGCTGATGGCGGGCCTGTCGACGCAGCAGCAGTTCGACAAGACCCTGCGTTACATCGAGCTTTCAAAGCGCGAGGGTCTGCCGCTGCTGACCGGTGGTGCGCGCCTGACCACGCCGCCGTTCGACAAGGGCTTTTACGTGCCGCCGACGGTGTTCTACGACGTCACCCGCGAGCACACGCTGTTTCGCGAGGAAGTCTTCGGCCCGGTGCTGGCGCTGATCCCTTGGGACGACGAGCAGCAGATGCTGGCCGACATCAACGCTGTTGAATACGGCCTCACGGCCAGCGTGTGGACGTCGAGTCTGGACACCGCGATGGAGTTCGCGCGCCGGGTCGAGTCCGGAACGGTGTGGATCAACGGTTCGTCCAAGCACTTCCCGGGTTTCGGCTTCGCCGGCCAGAAGGATTCCGGCCTTGGTCAGGAAGAAACCCTCGAAGAGCTGGTGTCGTTCACGCAGCTGAAAGCGGTGCATTACTTCGGCGCAGAAGGTCGAAAAAACGTGGAGATCCGATTGATATGAAAGCCAAAGCGCTGGTACTGGCGGCCTACAAGGAACCGCTCGAAGTCCGTCAGTTCGACGTGCCGGAGCCGGAGCCCGGTGCCATCGTGGTCCGGATCGACCGCGCGACGATCTGTGGCACCGACCATCATGTGCACATGGGCCTGCTGCAGCCGGTGTCGAAAACGCCCGCCATCCTTGGCCACGAGATGGTCGGCGTGATCGAAAAGCTCGGTGCCGGTCGGGATACCGACGTGGCCGGGGCGCCGCTGGCCAAGGGCGACCGGGTGATCTGGGCTTATGCCTACTGCGGCAAGTGCTATTACTGCGTGGTGGCCCACCAGCCGACGCTGTGCACCAATTTCACGCCCTACGGCTACGCCGACTGCGGCAAGCCGCCGCATCTGCTGGGCGGCTTCGCGCAGTACGCCTACATCCTGCCGGCCTGCCACGTGGTCAAGGTGCCGGACGAGGTGCCCAGCCACTGGGCTTCGTCCGCCAGCTGCGCGCTGCGCACCATCATGCACGCCACGGCGCGCGCCGGCGGCATCCGCCCGGCCGAGACGGTGTTGGTGCAGGGCAGCGGGCCGGTGGGTCTGTACGGCGTGGCGGCAGCGCGCGCCTTCGGTGCCCGGCGGGTGATCTGCTTCGGTGCCCCGGACGGGCGGCTGGACGTGGCCACGGCGTTTGGCGCCGACGCCGTGTGCAACATCGAGAAAACCGACGCCAAGCAGCGCGCGGAACTGGTCCGAAGTTTTACTGACGGCCGCGGCGCGGATCTGGTGTTCGAGTGCTCGGGCTCGCACCACGCACTCGAAGAAGCCATCGGCATCACCCGCATGGGCGGGCGCATCGTGGTGATCGGCGCCGGTGACCCGCAGCCGGCGCAGATTCCCGGCATGGCCTTCGTGATGAAGCAGATCAGCGTCCACGGCATCCGCTCGGCCGGCATCGAGTACTACCGCGAGGCGCTGGCCTTCCTGGCCGCGCAGAAGGACAACTTCCCGTTCGAGCGGCTGTTCGGCGAAACCTACAGCCTGGCCGAGATACCCAAAGCCATGGAGCGCATGCACCGGCTGGAGGAGATCAAGCCGGTGGTGGATCCGTTCAAGAGCTAGACAAAGAAGGGGAGGGGTAATCCAGCGGCGGCTACCCAGGCGCAGGGTAGCCGCCGCTTTTTTTGTTTGGCCTTATTCGGCGGCCTTCAGTTCCTTCGCCACCAGCTGGTCGAGGGCTGCGAACATGCCCTCTTCGCTGCCGGCACTGGTGCCGTCGACGCGGTACTTGCCGTTGACGATGAAGGTCGGCACGCCTTCCAGACCGTAGGCACGGGTCATCTGATTGGCGCGGCCGAGCTTGCCGTCCACGTCGAAGGAGTTGAAGGCTTCCCTGAATTTCTCGCGTGGCACGCCCTGGCCGGCGAAGAACTCGGTCAGGCTGGCCTCGTCGTTCAGGTCCTTGCGGTCACGGTGGATGGCTTCGAACAGGGCCTTGTGCACGTCCTCGCCCAGCTTGAGCTGCTGCATGGCGTAGTAGGCGCGACCGAGCACCGCCCAGCGCTGGTTGAAGATGGCCGGCACGCGGATGAATTCCACCGATGCCGGTTGTTTCTTGCGCCAGGCAGCAATCTGCGGCTCGGCGTGGTAGCAATGCGGGCAGCCGTACCAGAAGAACTCGATCACCTCGACCTTGGCGGGATCGCGCGTGGGCTGCGGCTGGGCCAGTTCCACCCAGGGCTCGGCCTGGGCACCGAGCGTGGTCAGCAGCAGGGCGAACAGGCCGGTGAGCAGCGGCAGGCGCATGGGCGTCCTCCTGGAGCGCGACTTCAGTGCAGGCCGGAGACGTATTGCGACACGGCGTCGATTTCCGCCTTGCTCATGCGTGCTGCGATGTCGCGCATGATGCCGTTGATGTCAGTGCTGCGTTCGCCGCTGGCGTACAGGCCAAGCTGCGTGGTGACGTACTCCGGGTGCTGACCGCTGAGTGCCGGCCAGCCGGCCGGGTCGTTGCCCAGGCCCTGTGGGCCGTGGCAGGCCATGCAGGCGGGCACGCCGGTCTTGGCGTTGCCGGCCCGGTACACCTGGGCGCCGGCGGCAACGACGTCTTGCGGAACGCTGCCCAGCTTGACGGTTTGGCTGGCATAGAAGGCCGCCAGATCCTCGATGTCCTGATCGCTCAGATTGGCGGCCATGGGCGACATGAGCGGGTTCTTGCGCTGGCCATCGCGCAGGGCCTTCAGTTGCGTGACGATGTAGCCGGCATGCTGGCCGGCGATTTTCGGGTACATGCCGACCGGACTGTTGCCGTCGGTGCTGTGGCAGGCCTGACAGGGGGCTGATTTTTGCTGGCCGGCGGTGGCATCGCCCGCCGCCTGCGCGCCGCCCGCCATTGTCAGGGCGGCAGCCACCACGATCCACTTGCAGCCTCGCATCCGCAGACTCCCGGTTGAGTGTTGGTTGGGGGTATTGGGGTTGGTTCGCTGCGCTGCATTCGGGGCAGCGCAAACGGCGCGGTATTCTAGCAGCAGTCACTGGCCGGTCCTGCCGGATCGGGTCGGCCACGGCCGGTTCTGCCAGGGCCCGTTCCTTCAACGTCACCTGCTGTACCTTCCCGATGACCGATCCGGTTCCCAATCCCCTGCAAGGGGCCCGCTTCTGGCGCGCCGCCACGGCGCTCGACCATCTGCCCCCGGACGAGGGCGCGGAGGTGGCCTTTGCCGGTCGCTCCAACGCCGGCAAGTCCAGCGCGCTGAACACGCTCACCGGCCAGCGTGCGCTGGCGCGGGTCAGCAAGACGCCGGGGCGCACGCAGGAGCTGCTGTTCTTTCAACTGGACGATCACCGTCGTCTGGTGGATTTGCCCGGCTACGGTTACGCCGCCACCTCGGCGGCCCGTCGGCGCGACTGGGGCGAAGTGATCCCAGCCTACTTTGCCAGCCGGCGCAGCCTGCGCGGGCTGCTGCTGTTCATGGACGTGCGCCGCCCGCTGCAGGTGGGCGATCGGCAGCTGATTCTGGCCGCGGGCGAGTTTGGCTTGCCGGTGCAGCCGGCCGTGACCAAATCGGACAAGCTCGGCCGCGGCGCGCTGCAAAGCGCAATGCGCGCCTTGCAGAAAGAGCTGTCGGTGTTCGAGGCGGTGTTGCCGCCGCTGCCGCTGTCGAACCTGAGCGGGGAGGGCGCGCCGGCGATTCGCGAGCAGGTGCGGGCCTGGCTGGATGCGGATGCCGACTGAAGGAAACCCGGAAGCATTCCGCGTTTCCCGCAGCGCAGGGACGCGCTGCCAAAACGTGTGACCCATCGGAAAACTGTACAGCCAGCGTATCTGGCGGCGGCCCATCAGTCCAGTTCGGCGATCCAGGCCTGTTGCAGGGCTTCCAGAATCCGCTCGCCGCAGCGCTCGGGCGCGTCGTCGAAGCCGGGCAGCGCCAGCACCCAGGCGCGCAGGTCCGTGAACCGCACGGTGGCGGGGTCGACCTGCGGATAAAGCTCGGCCAGCGCCTCGGCCAGAGCCTGGCTGTCGGTCCACTTCATGTGGCTTCGCGGACCTGGTTGAGGGTGTAGCGGGGGATTTCGATGGTCAGATCGGCACTGGCGATGCGCACCTGGCAGGACAGGCGTGAGTGCGCTTCCAGGCCCCAGGCCTTGCCGAGCTGGTCTTCCTCGTCGTCGCTGGCGGCGCGCAGCGAAGCGAAGCCCTGGCGCACGATGACGTGACAGGTGGTGCACACGCAGGCCTTGGCGCAGGCGTGGTCGATGGCCACGCCGTGCGCCGCCAGGGCATCGCACAGGTGGCTGCCGGTGCTGGCTTCGAAACGCGCACCCTGCGGGCACAGCTCCGGGTGCGGCAGGACGGTGACGGTCGGCATCAGGGAAGCGCCGCCAGGTGCTGGCCGGTCAGGGCGGTGTGCACGGCGACATCCATGCGCCGGGCGGCGAACTCGGCGGTGACGGCGTCGAGCCCATCCATGGCGACGCGGATGGGCTCGATCCGGCCCTCGCCCAGCGCCGTGCGCAGGGTGTCCATGGCGCTGACGATGGCGCGGCGTTCGACGGCGTTGAGCAGCCGCTCGCCGTCGGCTTCCAGTGCGCGGGCGGTCGCCAGCATGATCCGTTCGCTCTCCACCGTCAGCTCGCGCAGGCGCCGCTCGTCGGCATCCTCCAGCAGATGCGCCCTGGCATCGGCCAGCATGGCGGCGATGGTCGGCTCGTCAAGGCCGTAGGCCGGCTTGACGCTGATTTCGGCGGCCACGCCGCTGTTTTGTTCGACGGCGGCGACGCGCAGCAGGCCGTCGGCGTCGACCTGGAAGGTGACGCGCACCCGCGCCAGACCGGCCGGCATGGGCGGGATGCCGCGCAGCTCGAAGCGCGCCAGAGTGCGACACTGGTCGGCCCGCTCGCGCTCGCCCTGCAGCACCTGGATGGCGATGGCGGTCTGGCCGTCCTTGAATGTCGTGAAGTCCTGCGCGCGGGCCACCGGCAGCGTGCTGTTGCGGGGGATGATCTTCTCGGTCAGCCCGCCCAGGGTCTCGATACCCAGCGACAGCGGAATCACGTCCAGCAGCAGCCAGTCGTCGCTGCGGTTGCCGGCCAGCGCATCGGCCTGCAGGGCGGCGCCGATGGCCACCACGGCGTCCGGGTCCAGATCCGTCAGCGGCGGGCGGCCGAAAAACTGAGCCACCGCGGCACGGATGGCCGGCATGCGCGTGGCGCCGCCGACCAGCACCACGCCGGTCACCTCATCTGCCGTGACGCCGGCATCGCGCAGCGCCCGCCGCACCGGCGGCAGGGTGCGGGCGACCAAATCGGCGGTCAGGGCCTCGAAGTGGCTGCGACTGAGCGTGAGGTCCAGTACCTGCCCGCCGGGCAGGCTGTGTATGACGGCAACCTCCGTGCGTTCGCTGAGCGCCTCCTTGGCCGCCCGGGCGAGGCCCAGCAGCGTCTGGCGCTGGCTGGACGTCGGCGCGTCCAGGTGCGCCTGAGCTGCCATCCAGTCGGCCACCACATGATCGAAATCATCGCCGCCGAGCGCGGCGTCGCCATTGACCGCCAGCACCTCGAACACCCCGCCGGTAAGGCGCAGCACCGAAATGTCGAAGGTGCCGCCACCCAAATCGTAGACCGCGTACACGCCCTCGGCCGCCTGATCCAGACCGTAGGCCAGCGCCGCGGCAGTCGGTTCGGCCAGCAGGCGCAGCACCTCGATGCCCGCCAGGCGCGCGGCATCCTTGGTGGCCTGGCGCTGCGCCTCGTCGAAATAGGCCGGCACGGTGATTACAGCGCCGACCAGCTCGCCGCCCAGGGCGGCCTCGGCGCGCTGGCGCAGGCTGCGCAGGATGTGCGCCGACACTTCGACCGGGCTCTTGACGCCGCCGGCGGTCGCGATTTGCACCATGCCCGGGGCGTCCAGCAGCCGATACGAGGGCCGGATGGCGACGTCATGCAGGCCGCGCCCCATCAGGCGCTTGACCGAGGCGATGGTGTTGGCCGGATCGTCGGCCAGGGCGGCGCGCGCCGCGGCGCCGACGCTGATCGCGCCGTCGGCGTGGTAGCGCACCACCGACGGCAGCAGGCGCGCGCCGTCGGCATCCGCCAGTACCGTCGGCAGGCCGTCGCGCACCGTGGCCACCAATGAGTGGCTGGTGCCCAGGTCGATGCCCACCGCCAGGCGATGCTGATGCGGGGCGGTGCTCTGGCCGGGCTCGGCAATCTGCAGCAGGGCCATCAGACCTGTACCTCCTCGTCGGCCTCGACCACGGCGTCGAGCAGCCGGCGCAGGAAACCGTATTCGAGCAGGCAGGCACTGGCCGTGTCGGGGCTGGCGGCGTCGAGCGCGGCGGCCAGCCGGGCCTCGCAGGCATCAAGCTGCGCCCGCAGTTCGGCGCCCAGGCGCTGCAGGGCCTCGCCATCGCCCCTGTCCCGGACGTTGTCGAGCGTTTCGTGCCAGGTCATTTGCTGCATCAGCAGGGCCGATGACGGGCGCGCCTGGCTGGCGTCGACGCCGCGCAGCGCAAGCAGGTGGGCAGCGCGCCGCGCCGGGTCCTTGAGGATGCGATAGGCCTCGTTGATGGCCGTGGCGGCACTGAGCGCCTGCTCCTGCGCGGCGGCGGCGCCCTGCACATGGCGGTCCGGGTGGGCGCGCCGGGCGCGCTCACGGTAGGCGGCGTCGAGCTGCTCGCGGTCCAGCGCAAAGCGCTGCGGCAGGCCGAGCAGGGCGTAGAAGTCGACGGCGGCGCTCATGGCGATCAGGCGCTGAAGCTCTCGCCGCAGCCGCACTCGCCGCGGGCGTTGGGATTGTTGAACTTGAAGCCTTCGTTCAAGCCCTCGCGCACGAAGTCCAGCTGCGTGCCGTCGACATGGATCAGGCTACCGGGGTCCACCAGCACGGTCACGCCGCCGCTGTGGAAGCTGAGGTCGTCCGGACTGGCCTGGTCGGCGAATTCGAGCACGTAGGACAGGCCCGAGCAGCCGCTGCTGCGCACGCCAAGACGCAGGCCGACGCCGCGGCCGCGGTTGGCCAGGGCCTTGCTGACGTGGCGGGCGGCGGCTTCGGTGAGAGTGATGGCCATGGCGGGGTGCTCCTAGACGGTGAAGGAACTGCCGCAGCCGCAGGTGCTGGCGGCGTTCGGGTTCTTGATGACGAAGCGCGCGCCGGACAGGTCTTCCTGGTAGTCGATTTCGGCGCCGGACAGGTACTGGAAGCTCATCGCGTCCACCAGCAGGGTGACACCGTCGCGCTCGACCGCGGTGTCGTCGTCGGCCGCCACCTCGTCGAACGAGAACCCGTACTGGAAGCCGGAGCAGCCGCCGCCGGACACGAACACGCGCAGCTTCAGCGCCGGATTGCCTTCCTCGTCCAGCAGCGTGCGCACCTTGTCGGCGGCGGCGGACGTGAACAACAGGGGTGAGACGAGGTCGTTCATGGCAGTCTCCTTTCAGGCTGGGGCGCCCTGTTTCTGGCGCAGGTCGTCGATGGCGGCGCGGATCGCATCCTCGGCCAGCACCGAGCAGTGCAGCTTCACCGGCGGCAACGCCAGTTCCTCGGCGATGGCGGTGTTCTGGATTTCGAGCGCCTGGTCGAGCGTGCGGCCCTTGAGCCACTCGGTGACCAGCGAGCTGGACGCGATGGCGCTGCCGCAGCCGTAGGTCTTGAAGCGGGCGTCCTCGATGACGCCGTCCTCGCCGACGCGGATTTGCAGGCGCATCACATCGCCGCAGGCCGGCGCGCCGACCATGCCGGTGCCGACCTTTGGGTCGGCCACGTCCAGGCTGCCGACGTTGCGCGGGTTTTCGTAGTGGTCAAGCACGCGATCGCTGTACGCCATGGGGAGTCTCCGGTCAGGGGTTGAAGGTCAATGCGAGGCCCACTCGACGCTGGCAAGGTCGACGCCTTGCTGATGCATGTCCCACAGCGGCGACAGCTCGCGCAGGCGGCCGACCTGGCTGGTCAGTTCACTGATGGCGAAATCGACTTCGGCTTCGGTCGTGAAGCGGCCCAGGCTGAAGCGGATCGAGCTGTGGGCCAGCTCGTCCGGCAGGCCCAGCGCGCGCAGCACGTAGGACGGTTCGAGGCTGGCCGAGGTGCAGGCCGAGCCGCTGGACACGGCGATGTCCTTGATGGCCATCATCAGCGACTCGCCCTCCACGAAGGCGAACGAGAGGTTCAGGTTGTGCGGCACCCGCTGCACGGCGTCGCCGTTCAGGTGTACTTCGTCGAGGGCCATCAGGCCGTCTTTCAGACGCTGGTGCAGCGCCGCGATGCGGGCGTTGTCGTCCGCCATTTCAAGGCGCGCCAGGCGGAAGGCCTCGCCCATGCCGACGATCTGGTGCGTCGCCAGCGTGCCCGAACGCATGCCCCGCTCGTGGCCACCGCCATGCATCTGCGCTTCCAGGCGAACGCGCGGCTGGCGGCGCACGTACAGCGCGCCGATGCCCTTGGGGCCATAGGTCTTGTGGGCCGAGAACGCCATCAGGTCGACCGGCAGGGTGGACAGATCGATCGCCACCTTGCCGGTGGCCTGTGCCGCGTCGACATGAAACAGCACGCCCCGCTCGCGGCACAGCGCGCCCAGGGTGGCGATGTCCTGCACCACGCCGATCTCGTTGTTGACCAGCATCACCGACGCCAGCACGGTGTCCGGGCGCAGCGCGGCGGCGAAACGGTCCGGGTCCAGCAGGCCGTTGGCGTCCGGCGACAGGTACGTCACCTCGAAGCCCTGGCGCTCGAGCGCCCGCATGCTGTCGAGGACGGCCTTGTGCTCGGTGGTCACCGTCACCAGGTGCCGGCCGCGGTCCTGATAGAACTGCGCGGCGCCCTTGATGGCCAGGTTGTCCGACTCGGTGGCGCCGGAGGTCCAGACGATCTCGCGCGGCTCGCAGCCGACCAGCGCCGCCACTTCGGCGCGCGCCTCGACCACCGCTTCCTCGGCCACCCACCCAATACGGTGCGAGCGGCTGGCCGGGTTGCCGAAATGCTGCCCAAGATAGGGCAGCATCCGGGCCACCACCCGCGGGTCGACCGGTGTGGTGGCGGCGTAGTCCAGATAAACCGGAAGTTCGAGCATGGTGTGCATCCGCCTTGAGTTCGGCCGCCACAGGACGGCTGGGCCGGGGTTCTGGCAGGGCTAACGCAAGCCGTGTGCCAGCCTCCGGCGGGCGGGCTAAGCGGCTGAATATGAAGCGATCACCAATGCCGGGGCGGCGGTACGGATGGGCCGTCTGTCGGCTTTGTCGCGTTGGCTACAGGTCATGTGCGGGCTGTCTGGCCAGGGCCCCGGGTGGATTGCCGTGCGCCTGCCGTCGATGCGCGGTGGTGGCGATTTCCCGCGGCTGGCACCCGTATTGCATGCTTTGAACTGGTGACAACGCCCGCGCCCTGGCGGGTGGATACCCAATTCCTGCCGAGGTATGCCCATGTCCACAGCGGCGCTGGTCGACAGCCCCAGACAGCAGGGCACCGAACTGCTCGCGATCTACGAAATCAGCAAGATCCTGAGTTCGTCCCTGGACCTGAAGCGCACGCTGCGCGGCGTGCTGAACCTGCTGGCCTCCTACATGCGGATGCAGCGCGGCACGGTGAGCCTGCTCGACGCCGGCGACGAGCTGCGCGCCATCGGCGCCGCCGACCTGTCCGAAGAGGCGGTGCTGCGCGCGCACTACCGCATCGGCGAGGGCATCACCGGGCGCATCCTGCAAACCGGCTCGCCGTGCGTGGTGCCGGACATCGCCCGGGAACCGCTGTTCCTGAACCGCACCGGCGCCCGCGACCTGGCCGCCGGGCAGGTGATCGCCTTCATCGGCGTGCCGATCAAGGTCGGCCGCGACACGGTCGGCGTGCTCACGGTCGACCGCGACGTGACCGACGAGCCGGCCAATTTCGAGCGCGACGTGCGCTTCCTGACCATGGTGGCGAACCTCATCGGCCAGACCGCGCGCCTGCACAGCAACGTGGCCGCCGAGCGGGCCGAGCTGCTGCAGGAAAAAAGCCGCCTGCAGAAGGAACTGCACGCCAAGTACCGGCTCGACAACGTCATCGGCGCCAGCAAGGGCATGCAGGAAGTGTTCGCCGAGGTGCACCAGGTGGCGGCCGGGCGGGCCACCGTGCTGCTGCGCGGCGAATCCGGTACGGGCAAGGAAGTGATCGCCCGCGCCATTCATTTCCTGAGCCCGCGCAAGGAAGGGCCGTTCGTGCGCGTCAACTGCGCCGCGCTGTCCGAGAACCTGCTCGAATCGGAACTGTTCGGCCACGAGAAGGGCGCCTTCACCGGCGCCCACGCCGACCGCAAGGGCCGCTTCGAGCTGGCCGACGGCGGCACGCTGTTCCTGGACGAGATCGGCGAGGTGTCGCCGGGCTTCCAGACCAAGCTGCTGCGCGTGCTGCAGGAGCGCGAGTTCGAGCGCGTCGGCGGCAGCCGACCGATCAAGGTCGACGTGCGCCTGATCTGCGCCACCAACCGCAACCTGGAAGAAGCCGTCGGCAAGGGCACCTTTCGCGAGGACCTGTATTTCCGCATCAACGTGGTGACGGTGTTCCTGCCGCCGCTGCGCGAGCGGCGCGAGGACATCCCGCCGCTGGTCGAGCACTTCCTGTCCCGCTACAACGAGGAAAGCCACCGCGCCATCACGCTCAGCCCCGAGGCGCTGCAGATCATGCTGGAATGCAACTGGCCGGGTAACGTGCGGGAACTGGAAAACTGCGTCGAGCGCTGCGCCACCATGACCCGCGGCGATACGATCCGCGCCACCGACATGCCCTGCCAGCACGGCAAGTGCTTCTCGCTGGTGCTGCAGGGCTACACCACGACCCAGCGGGAGTCGGTGGTATTGCCGCCGGTCGCGCGTGCGCGCCTGCCCAGTCCTGTTGCAACTCCCGGCGCAGCGGTAGCCCCGGCCACCGCATCCGGCGACGCGCCACCTGACGACGAACACGAGCGCCTGGTGTGGGCCATGCAGCAATGCGGCTGGGTGCAAGCCAAGGCGGCGCGCCTGCTCGGCATCACGCCGCGCCAGATCGGCTACGCACTGCGCAAATACAACGTGCAGGTACGGCGCTTCTGAGGTCAGCTCACTTGGGTGGTAAGGAAACCTCTGAACCCATGATCCCCCGTCGTTGCGAGGAGCGCGCGGCGCGACGTGGCAACCTTGCCTTTGGTTTGACCGGGGGCGTGCCGGCGGGCGGCAAGGCAAGGTCCTAACGTCGCTGCGCTCCTCAGGACGACGGGGCGTTACAGCGACGGCTGCAGGAATGCCGCCTGCAGGTCCCGATCGAAGTACGACAGCGCCTTGCCCAGTTGCGACTCGGTCCAGCGCACGGCCTCGAATTCCGGGTGAACTTCGGTGATGCGCCCGCCGGCGCACAGCTCCAGACGCACGCCGAACGGATCGTGGAAGTGCAGCGAGAAGGTCTTGCCGTAGGACTGGCGGGTCGGGCCGTAGATGTCGATGTTCACGCCGGCCTCGCGCAGGTACTGGCCATCGATCAGGATGTCGTTCGGGTCTTCCTTGGTAAAGGCGATGTGGTGCAGGCGCCCGGCCGGGCCGGGGAAGATGGCCAGCTCCTGGCCGCCGGCTTCCTTCTGCATGCGAAACAGCAGCGCCGACAGCAGCCGCCGGCCGTCGTCGCTGTCGATGCGCTCGGAGATCACGAAGCCGAGCGCCTGGGTCAGGAAGTCCACCGCCGCCTGCGGGTCCGCCACGGTGATGCCGGCGTGGTTCAGGAAAAACGGCGCCGGGGTGCCGCGCAGGGGCCGCGGCGTGACCCAGTCGGGTGAGTCGAAGCCGGTCATGTAACCGATCTGCGGCAGGTCGGCAAACAGGCGCAGCGTGGGGCCACCGGGGACGGCGAAGGTGATGGATTCGCCCATGCCGGACAGAACTCCGGCTGGATGATGAGCGACTTCCACTCCGGCCCTTATCACATTGTTTTCAAGCTGTTTCATGTCCTTAGAATCCCGCACCTGGAAGCCGATTTCGACCAGGCGATTCTCGGGCGCCTCGTCCAGCACCAGGGAGTAGGGGAAAGCCTCGTGCCAGCAGCGCAGGTAGAGGCGGTCCGGCTGACGGTAGGTTTCGACCAGGCCCAGGGATTCACAGTAGAAGAACTGCGCCTGACGCAGGCGCGAGTCGTTCAGCGCCAGGCGCACATAGGCGATGCGGATGATGCCGCCGTGTTTCAGGGCCATGCCGGGATTCTCCTTTGCCCGCCGACGCGGGCCGCGTGTTGGGTCGTATTGCCGAACGTCAGGTCAGGTGACTTCTGCAAAAAAAGCCTCCGGCACGGCGTTCTCGTAATAGAACGCGCCGCGCGGGAAATGCTCCGCCTGCCAGACGATGGGCGGCACCCAGCCGGGCGCGCCGGGGGCCAGATAGGCCCCGTTGTAGAACTCGTTGCGGTTGCCGGACGGATCGTGGAAATAGATGGTGGTGACGCCGGCGATGCCGTGCCGGGTGATTCCGTATTCGAGCGCCGGGACGGCTTTTTCCTTCAGCAGGTCCACGCCGTGGATGACCTCGGTGCGGCTGTCCATGCCGAAGGCCATGTGGTGGAAGTGGTTGTCCGGGCCGGGGCCGATGGCCAGGTCGTGCATGGTGTGGCCGCAGGTCAGGAACGCGGCGAGCGTGTTGCCGGCCGGATCGACGACTTTCTCTGTCAACGAGAAATCAAGCACTTCGGTCAGAAACTTGACGTTGTCGCCCGGATTCTGGGCCGAGATCAGGGTGTGATCCAGATGCGTCACCCGCCCGCCGGGGGTGCTGTGTGCGGACACCGGATTGGGGTTCTCCATGCCGGTGAGGTAGCCCACTTTATCGGCGTGGTAATAGAGCACCATGTGCTGCCCGGACGGCAGCGGAAAGCGCACGCCCTCGCCCTGGCCCTTGACCGCACCGGCGGGTACCCGCGTTACGGGCAAACCATACGCGGTCACGGCGGCGGCGGCTTCGTCCAGGTCGGCCGGATCGCTGACCTTGAAGCCCAGGTGCTCGACCCCGGCGGTTTTTGCCGGATTCAGGATCACGCAGTGGTGGTCCTGGGTGTCGGCGGCTTGCAGGTAGACGCGGCCTTGCGCATCGCGGTCGGTTTCACGCAGGCCCACCACGTGGACGTAGTGCCGCGCGGCGGCCTCCACGTCCATGACGTTGATGCTTGCGTATGAGAATCGGCTGACGGCCATGTCTGGCTCCTCTGTGGGGGTGTTCGGGGTCTGGCGCCCCGTCAGTTCAATTCGATTATCCGCCCAGGATGCGCGACAGCGGCGCCCTGTCGCGCTGTCGCCACGGATGGGCGGTTTCGACCACCAGCGGGCTGATCGGGACGGCTCGGCACAGCAGGGTGTAGTCCTCGCTGCCGGAGCCTTCGTCCAGCCAGCGCGACGAGGCGGGCAGGGGATAGTGCACCGCGCCTTGCAGCAGGCGCGCCCGGCAGGCACCGCAGCCGCCCTGTTCGCAGGCCACGTGCAGCGTCACGCCGGCCCGGCGGGCGGCGACCAGCACCGTGTCGTCCGCTTCGCAGGCAAAGCTGATTTCGGACTGGCCGGCGTGACGCAAGGTGACCTGCATGGGACGGCGCCTAGGCCGCGGCGCTGGATGCCGGCAGCGCCGCGGCCAGGCGATCGCGCAGCAGGTACAGGCAGGCGGCGCCCTTGCCGGCTTCGCTCGCCAGCAGTTTCAGGGCCTCGTCGCCCACGGCTGCGGCGTCACCGCCGGCGGCGGCTAGCTGTTCGAGCAGCGGCAGGCCCTGGTCGATGAACATCCAAAGATCATCCAGCGCCTTGTCGCGCACGCGGCCGTAGCCCTTGACCACGCGGCCGGCATCGGCGGCCAGCCGCCCGAGCGTCGCATCGCGCCCCAGCCAGTGCAGCACGGCGTCGCGCCAGCGTTGCAGCAGGATCAGTTCCTCGTGATGGCGCAGGGAGCGGCGGCGCAGATGGCGCATGGCCGCGACCAGGGACATGGTCAGATAGCCCCAGGGCCGGTTGATGCGCACGCGCATGGGCATGGCGATGTGGTCGAAGTCCGCGCGCCAACGCCGGCCGCGCTCGCGTATCCAGCGGCCGATCGGCGCCGGCAGCATGCCGTAGATCTGCGGCGGGTCCGGGGCCAGGAAATCGTCGACCCAGAACGGGTCTTCGCCGCGCACGTTGTGGTCCTGGCGCATCTTGGCGAAACGCTCCGGACGCAGCTTCAGCTGGGCCACGCGCTGGGCGTCCTCGTAGCTCATCCAGTTGGCCAGGTGCTGTGCGTAAGCTGCGGTAACGATTGAGCTGTCGGCGCCTGATTTGGCGGTCTCGGCGGCGTGGACTTCCTGCACGCGGGCGATGTAGTCGCGCACGTAGGCGGCGTCCTGGAAGTCCAGCAGGCGGTAGCAGGCCTCGGCAAAAATGCGCGACAGCGGCGGCACGGCGCTGCGCGCCTGATCCAGCAGTCTGCGGTAGTCGCTGCGCCGGCGTTGCGGCAGGGCCTGTTCGCGCTGCTGCGCCAGCTGCTGCCAGTCCAGCACCTCGCTTTCCTTGAACAGGGCGCGCGGCAGGGTGCCGTCCCGCATCATCCGGTAGCCCAGGTCAAAGGCCTTGAGGTTGTCGGCGACGCCGACTTCGGCCTCCTCGATGGCGCGGTGGAAGGGTTCCGCCGGCAGGTCGAACACCTTGCTCGCCACCACGGCGCCCAGCAGCACGGCATTGCTCGACAGCAGTGACAGGCCGGCCTGTGCCACCACTTCCTGGGCATGGAACAGGTAACTGTCGCTGGACAGCGTCTCGGCCGCCTTGCGGATGACGCCGGACGGGTAGATGCCGCCCTCGGCCGGGGTTTTTTCCAGCGTGCCGTAGTAGCGGTAGGTGTTGGCGATGATGGTGCAGTCCGGGTGCGCGAAACCGCCCTGCAGCAGCCGGCCCAGTTCCAGGAATTCCTGGCTCAGCAGCAGGTCCACGTCGCCCGGCACGGCGTAGGCGGACAGGATCGGTGGCTTGTCGCCGTGGGGTCGCGCCTCGACGTAGTAAATGACCGAACCTGCCCGCTGCGACAGGCCGAGCAGGCCGATGCTCTGCGCCTGCCAGCCGGCGTTGATCAGGCCCTTGACCATCCAGTCGCTGAGGACGCCGCCGCCCTGGCCGCCGACGGTGCCGATGAGGATGCGCGTGGCGCGTTTTTTCTGGGGCATTGCTTGGTTCCGGAGTCAGGCTGCGCGCAGCGCCGGCAGCAGGCGCTCGCTGAGGCGTTGCATGAAGCGCTCGAAGCGGCTGGCGTTGCGCACCACGGTCACCTTGTGAAAGGACGGACACAGCTGGGCGGCGTGGGCGATTTCGCCGCACACGCCGCAGCCGACGCAGGTGGTGTCGATGGCCGCCACCGGCGCGGTCTTGAGCGTGTTGGGGGATTCTTCCAGCGTCAGCGACGGGCAGCCGTTGACGCGCATGCAGGAGTGATCGCCGACGCAGACCTCCTCGTCCACGCCCAGGCGCTCGACCTCGGTGCGCTTGCCTTCGGCAATCGCCTTGGCGCGCATGGGCTTGACCGTGCGCTGGCGCTGCAGCTGGCACTCGGCCTCCGAGATCAGCACCCGCAGCTGTGGGTCAGGATCGGCCTGGATTTTCTTCAGCTTTTTCTGGAAGTCGCGGAAGTTGTATGGGTTGGCCTTCTCGACGTGCTTGACGCCCAGGCCCTTGAAGGTGCGCTCGATGTTGAACACGCCGCCGCTGGCCTGGCCGGTCAGCTGCGCACCGGAGTTGGGGTTCTCGTGGGCGCCGGTCATGGCGGTCCACTTGTTGTCGAGCACCAGGTAGGTGGCGTCCTGCTTGTTGTAGAGGCCGTTCACGACGCAGGTGTTCAGCGCCGAGTGCCACAGCGTGCCGTCGCCGACCACCGAGACGTTCTTCTGTTCCGAGATGGCCGACAGCGCCGTGGCCGCCGCAAGACCGCCGCCCATGCCGATGTTGGAGTCGGCCATGTGGAAAGGCGCCAGGCCGGCCATGCCGTAACAGCCGACGTCGGTGGCGTGCCAGTCCTTCTGGCCGGTGAGCATCTCGTTGATCTTCATCATGCTGAACACGGGCCGCTCCGGGCAGCCGGTGCAGAAGGTCGGCGGGCGCGGCGTGACCGGCTTGGGGAACAGCGTGGCGGCCAGCTTCTGGCGCTCCACGTAGCCGTTGGCGGTGGCGCTGATGGCCTCGGCGCGCTCCGGCAGCAGGCGGGCCATGAACTGCGCCAGCGCCGGCAACACCCGGCCGGGCACCAGTTCGCCGACGCCGGGGATCAGGTCGTGGCCGTGGAACGGCGTGGCGATGCCGCGCTGGTGCAGCATGGCGCGGATCTGCTGTTCCATCAGGTCCGGCTGGCCTTCCTCGACCAGCAGCACCTCGCGCTTGTCCTTGATGAAATCGATGATCTGCTCGTCGCACAGCGGGTAGACGACGTTCAGTTGCAGCACGCTGATGGCCGGATCCGTGACCCCGTCCTCGTCGGCCAGGCCCAGATTGGCCAGCACGCGCATCACGGTGTTGAACACGGTGCCATGGGTGATCAGGCCGATCGGCGCGTCCGGGGCGCCGAAAATCTCATTCAGACCGTGCTGAACGATGTACTCGCGCGCCTTGGGCAGGCGGTCGCGGTAGCGCTCCAGTTCCTGACGCTGGGTGTTGGGCGGCAGCGGGTAGCGGGCCGGGTCCTTGATGCCTTCCTTCAGCTTGTGGATGACGTTGTACTGGCCGATGCGGTTGTCGCCGACGGTGACCTGCGCATTGGCATGCGACAGCTGCGGGCGCAGCAGCAGGGCCACCACGCTGGTCGCTGCCTCGGACAGCTCGAAGCTCTCGCGCGTCATGCGCAGCAGCAGCTGCTGGTCGGCGCGCGGGTCGATCACGATGATCCCGGACTTCATGGCCCACGGCAGAGTGCGCTGGGCGACGGTGGTGCTGGACACGCCGTAGTCCTCGCCGACCACCAGCACGCAGCCGCCCAGCGGGCCGATCTGCGACACGTGATCGACCACGTCGGTCGACACGCCGTTACCGAGCACTTTCCAGGTCACCGCGCCGCGCACCGGGGCGAATACGGAGGCCGTGCACATGGCGGCGGCGGACATCTCGTTGGCGGACGATTCCACGTACACGCCGTATTTCTTGAGCACCGGCTCGTAGGCGTCGGCGGCAGCGTCGATCAGGTTCGCCGTCGGCGCGCCCGGATAGCCGCCGAAGTAGCTGATGCCGGCTTCGAGCAGGCCCTTCAGCACCACCAGTGCGCCGTCGCCGTACAGGGTCTGGCCGCTGGTGTGTTCCAGCTGGTCGATTTCGGAGGTATTGAATGCGTGGCTCATGGGACGGCTCTCGAAGACAGGTGAGGGGAGGGGCCGGATCAGACCGGGCGGCGGCGCAGCATGCGCGTGGCCAGATACTCCAGCACCGCATCGCCGGACTGGTTCGTCACCCGGTTGCGGGTGGTGACCAGGCCGCGGTCGGGTTTGGACGTTTCGCGCCGCTCGGCCAGGGAGACGTTCACTTCGATGGTGTCGCCCAGGTACACCGGGCCCTGCATCTTCAGTTCGGCACCCAGGAAGGCGATGGCGCTGCCGTGCAGGTGGCCGGTCTGGATCACCAGGCCCTCGGCGTAGCTGAACACCAGCGCGCCCGGCGCGATGCGCCGCCCGAACGGCGTGTCCCTGGCGATGTACTCGGCGTCCATGAACAGCGCCTCGTTCATGCCGACCAGCGTCACGAAGCTCAGGATGTCGAACTCGGTCACTGTGCGCCGACCGGTGGTGAGCGTCCAGTCGGGTGCGTAGTCTTCCCACCATTGCACGGGCATGGGCACGGCCATGGGCACCTCAGCGGCCGGTGAAGCGCGGTGCGCGCTTCTCAAGGAAGGCCTGCACGCCCTCGTGGTGATCGTGCGAGGCGTGCATCAGGCCCTGACCGGCGGATTCGAGATCCATGAAGGCGTCGAAGGGCATGCGCACGGCATCGCGCAGGGCGTGCTTGGCGAAGGTCATGGCCAGCGTGGCGCCTTCGGCCAGTTCCGCCACCAGGCCGTTCACCGCGTCGTCGAAGCCGGCCTTGGGCACTACCTCGGTGTAGATGCCAAGGTCCAGCGCCTGCGCAGCGGTCAGCGTCTTGGCGCGCAGCACGATGTCCTTGGCGCGCATCAGGCCCACATGCTGGGCCAGCAGCCACATGACGCCGGCGTCCGGAATCGCCCCGATCTTGCCGAAGGCGGTGACGAAGCTCGCTTCCTCGGTGGCAATGACGAAATCGGCCGCCAGCGCCATCGCCAGGCCCGCCCCGGCCACCGGGCCCTGCAGGGCGCACACCAGCGGCTTGTCGAGCGTGATCAGCGCCCGCGACAGCGGCCGGATGCGCAGCGCAATGAGGTTGCGGATCGCCACTGGGTGCGTGTCCGTGAACAGGTCGCGCAGGTCGCCGCCGGCGCAGAACACCGGCCCCGCGCCGCGCAGCACCAGCACCCGCACGCCGGTGTCCAGGTTCACCGCCTCCAGGGTCTGGCGCAGCTCTTCGATCATGCGCCCGTTCATGGCGTTACGGACCTGCGGGCGGTTCAGCGTGATCGTGGCGACGGCGCCGTCGACGGCGTAGGTGATGGTTTCCATGGTGCTCTCGGGCGGGCAGGGGTGGCGCAGGCTTACTGGCAGGCTTACTGGAACTTGGGCTTTTCCTTGGCGAAGAAGGCGCGCAGCGCCTCGCGGTGATCGGCGCTGGCAAAGGTCAGCCCTTCCATGGCCAGCGAGGCGGTCAGCACCTGCTCGATGACCTGACCGACGAACAGGTTCACCGAGCGCTTGGTCAGCTGGATCGCCAGCTGCGGTCCGCTGGCCAGCTTGCGGGCCAAGGCGTAGGCGCGGTCCTGCAGTTCGGCGGCCGGTACGGCGTGATTGACCAGGCCGATCGCGGCCGCCTGGGTGCCGGTCAGCGCATCGCCGGTCATCAGGAATTCCTTGGCCCGGTTGGGGCCGATCAGCAGCGGCCAGATGATGGCGCCGCCGTCGCCGGCCACCACGCCGATCGACACGTGCGGGTCGGCGATCTTGGCCGTCTCGTCCATGAAGCTGACGTCCGCGAACAGGCCGATGGTTGCGCCCAGGCCC
Organism: Immundisolibacter sp.; assembly: GCF_014359565.1. Classification (NCBI taxonomy): domain Bacteria; kingdom Pseudomonadati; phylum Pseudomonadota; class Gammaproteobacteria; order Immundisolibacterales; family Immundisolibacteraceae; genus Immundisolibacter; species Immundisolibacter sp. The sequence goes on from NZ_JACIZD010000016.1 coordinate 26,690, forward strand.
ATGGCGTGGCCGTTGATCATCGACACGATCGGTTGCGGCGTGTTGGACATGGTCTTGACGATGTCCAGGCCTTCCTTGAGCACCACCGCGTAGCGTTCGCCCTTGCCCTCGATGCTCTCGATCCATTTCAGGTCACCGCCGGCACAGAAGGCCTTGCCGTCCGGGTCGCCGGTCAGCACCACCACGCGCGTGTCGGTGTCCAGCGCCACCTCCAGAAACACCCGCGCCAGCTCGGCATGCATGTCGGCGTCGACCGCATTGCGCGCGGTCGGATTCGACAGCGCAATGGTCAGGATGCTGCCGTCGCGGTGGAACTTCAGGCGCTGGTAATCCTGGTACATGTCTTCCTCCTGATGCCGAATGGTTTGTTTTGAGGCCGAAACCGATGCGCAAGGATAACGCACGGCGCGCCGGCCTACCCGCCGTTTGGGAGCGTTGCAATCAGCATCGGGACACAAGCGCCTGGACGGGCGTGTTGTAAAGGCGCCAGGCACAGCACCGGCGCGCAGAGCGGATTTTTCGACGGGGTCCACCGCTGGCCAGCGGGCCGAAGCGCATGTGAGAAGCGCATGCGAAAAGGCCAAGGCGCCGCCCAGCCGCGCCCCTGTGGAAGCGATTACGTCTTGCCCCCCGGCGAGGACGTTCTGCGGCTGATCCCCGGAGCGATGGCCGGACAGGTTGAGGACGCGCTACGGCGTGTTTGACTTGGCGGTGCCGCCAGTCGTGGAAGCCGCAGTGGGACACCACCAGCCCGCGGCACAGCAACCGCAGCGGATAACGAGCCCGTTCACGCGCGACGAAGGCGTACCTCACTTGGGCTCCCTGGCGAAGAACGCAGTCGCTTTTAATTTCAGGATCTCGCGCTCCATCTTGAGCGTCGCGTTCTTGGCCCGCAGCCGGGCCAGCTCGCTGACCGCCTGGCGGCTGGGCGAGCTCAGCGAGGGGCCGGATGCGCCCAGCCAGTTGGCCAGGGGTCTTGGCCGACATGTCCAGTTGCCGTGCCGCTTGGGCGGGTCCCATCGCCCTGAGGAGCGCAGCGACGTGAGGGCCTTGCCTTCATGGGTTGCGTCGGCAGCGCCGACGTACAGTCAAGGCCAGGTTGCCGCGGCGGCTGCGCGGCCTCGCAACGACGCCGAGATATCGGGCGAGGGGGGAAACGGTGGCCGAGCGTCTGAAGCCCGAGCGACTGACACCCAGCAGCCGGCGCAGGCGGACGGTGTCGGCCTTCTTCTGCCACTGATGGATGCAGCGCGTCGCGTTTGTCGTACCCCTATCGGGGGTGCGCCCGGATTGTCGCGTCTGCGACATCCGACAATTCTCGATAAACAAACGCCATATCAGACTGTTGCGCCTTCATGAGCCGCTGGCACGGCGGTTGCGAAAGGTGTGCTGACTTCCCCCACGCGATCGCACCGTAGCGCTCGCGGCCCGCTGGCACCGGGCCACAGTCAACGCACATCAGGAGGCGCCATGCACGCTGAAACGAATCATCCGAACATCCAGCCACTGCTGCCGCTGGACGCGCTGTTGCAGAAGGCTGCCGAGCACAAGGGCTGCGGCACCTCCAGCGAGGGCGGCAAGGCGAGCTGCGGCTCGTCCGGCGGTCCGGACAACATGACTCCGGAGGTGTGGGAGAAGGTCAAGAACCATCCCTGTTATTCCGAGGAAGCCCATCACCACTACGCGCGCATGCATGTCGCGGTGGCGCCGGCCTGCAACATCCAGTGCAACTACTGCAACCGCAAGTACGACTGCGCCAACGAGTCCCGCCCCGGTGTGGTGAGCGAAAAGCTGACCCCCGAGCAGGCCGCCAAGAAGGTGCTGGCGGTGGCTTCGACCATTCCGCAGATGACGGTGCTCGGCATCGCCGGCCCCGGCGATCCGCTGGCCAATCCGGACAAGACCTTCAAGACCTTCGAGCTGATCGCCAAGACCGCGCCGGACATCAAGCTGTGCCTGTCGACCAATGGCCTGGCGCTGCCGGATCACGTCGACACCATCCAGTCGTTCAACGTCGACCACGTCACCATCACCATCAACATGGTGGACCCGGAGGTCGGCCAGCACATCTATCCGTGGATTTACTACCAGAAAAAGCGCTGGACCGGCATCGATGCGGCGCGGATTCTGACCGAGCGGCAGATGCAGGGACTGGAGATGCTCACCGCGCGCGGCATCCTGTGCAAGGTCAACTCGGTGATGATTCCGGGCATCAACGACAGGCACCTGGTCGAGGTGAACCGGGCGGTCAAGTCCCGCGGCGCCTTCCTGCACAACATCATGCCGCTGATCTCGGCGCCGGAGCACGGCACCGTGTTCGGCCTGAACGGCCAGCGCGGCCCGACCGCGCAGGAACTGAAGGCCTTGCAGGACGCCTGCGAGGGCGAGATGAACATGATGCGCCACTGCCGCCAGTGCCGCGCCGACGCGGTCGGGCTGCTGGGCGAGGATCGCAGCGCCGAGTTCACCACCGAAAAGATCGACCAGATGGAGGTCGTCTACGACGCCACCACCCGCCGCGAGTACCAGCAGGTGGTCGAACAGGAGCGCCAGGCGACAGTGGCGGCCAAGAAGGCCGAGCAGGAACAGCTTTCGCAACTGGCGGATGCGGAAGGCATCTCGATGCTGATCGCGGTGGCCACCAAGGGCCACGGCAAGGTCAACGAGCACTTCGGCCACGCCACCGAGTTCCAGATCTACGAAGTCAACGCCAAGGGCGCCAAGTTCGTCGGCCACCGCCGGGTGGACCTGTACTGCCAGGGCGGCTACGGCGAGGAAGACTCGCTGGTGACCGTCATCCGCGCCATCAACGACTGCCATGCCGTGTTCGTCGCCAAGATCGGCGGCTGCCCGAAAGACGACCTGAAAAAGGCCGGCATCGACCCGGTGGACAAGTACGCCCACCAGTACATCGAGCAGTCGGCCATCGCCTATTTCATGGACTACGTCGGCAAGGTTCGGGCCGGCGAGATCACCCACCAATCCCGAGGCGATGCGGACATCCGCCAGGGCGCCTACATCGCCGCCTGATTTTCATTGACCCAAAGGAGCCTTGCGTCATGGCTTACAAGATCGTCGCCTCCCAGTGCACCGGCTGCTCGGCCTGCGAGCCGGAATGTCCCAACCAGGCCATCTCGGAAAAGAACGGGGTATTCGTGATCAACCCCAAGAAATGCACCGAGTGCATCAATTACTTCGACGAGGCGCAGTGCGCGGCGGTATGCCCGGTGGACGACACCTGCATCATCGACCTCGCCTACCCGCGCTATCAGGCCAGCGCGTGAGGCCCGCCGTGGATATCACCCTGACCCCGGCGGCGCAGAAGTTCATGCGCCGCATGGTCCGCTTCGGCGGCGACGGCGTGACCGGCTTTCGGCTGCTGGTGAGTCCGGGCGGCTGCTCGGGCCTGGCCAGCGAGTTCACCGTCGAGGTGGCGCCGCCGGCCGGCGATGTGGCCCTGGAGATGGACGGCTTCAAGCTGTTCCTGCCGGCCCAGAGCCGCCTGCTGCTGCAGGGCGCGACGGTGGATTTCGCCGACACGCCGACCGAGTCGGGCCTGACCTTTCGCAACGTCGCCGGCGCCGGCAGCTGCAGCAGCACGGCCAGTGCGCCCACCGCGCCGGCCCTGGCCACGGTCGACGTGGCCAGCATCGGCCGTCAGCGCCGCTCGTAGGGACGGACCGTGGCCGCCGTTCTGGAACCGCTACGCCGTGCATCAGCGCCCGAACCGGCCGCAGCCGCTCCGACCAGCGTCGAGCAGGTGTTCCTGGCGACCACGGTGCTGGGCGGCGCATTGCCGCCCGATGCCGAAAGACATCTGCGAGCCGCCGGCCTGAACTACCCCGACGATGCCGTGGCGGAGCGGCACCTGGCCGCCGCGGCGGCGCTGGCGCCGGACCATGCGGCGGTGCTGATCGGCCGCTACCGGTACTTCTTCTACAAGGGTCGCTGGGCGCAGGCGCTGGCGGTGGCCGAGCAGTGCCTGGTCTGGGCGGCGCGGCATCTGGGGCTACCGGCCGACTGGACCGAGGTGCGGCGCAGCGCCGCCGACTTCGACGATTACGACGCCGTGCTGGCGCGGTTCTATCTGTTCACGCTCAAGGGCTATGCCTATCTGCACCTGCGCCTGGGGCAACTCGGTGAGGGCCAGCAGGCGGCGCGCAAGCTGCTGGAACTGGACCCTGCCGACCGCATCGGCGGACAGGTTCTGCTGGACGTGCTGCTGCGCCTGGAGCAGGGCGATGACGACGACTGAGTCGGACATCGACGCACTCGATTTTCGCGGCCAGGCGCTGCCCTGTGCCGCCTGCCGGCACCGGGACTGGCTGGCCGACGGCGCCTGCCGGCCGGGCCAGGCCTGCGTGCACGACCGCTACGCGCGGCGCATCGACCGTTTTTTCAGTTGGCACCCGGAACTGGCCGCGGACTACTTGGAGCACCCGTATTTCGAGGCGCGCGCCGTGGCCGCCAAGTACGCGCCGGTGTTTCGTCTGCTGCCGCTGCTGGACGATCCGGACGAGACCGTGCGCTGGAGCGCCGCCGCCCGCCTGCCGCAACGCCACCTGCTGCGCCTGCGGGACGATCCGCACCGCGAGGTGCGCATCCGCGTCGCCCACCGCTTGCAAGGCAGTGACCTGGAAGCCATGCGCCACGACACGGACTACTACGTGCGCCTGGTGGTCGCCAGACGCTTGCCGGAGCATCGCCTGGGCCTGCTGCTGAATGATCCGGAACCGCAGGTGCGGCGCGAACTGGCGCGGCGGCTGGATCCGTCACGGCTGATCTGCCTGGCCGCCGACGAGGATGCCGAGGTCCGCCTTGAAGTGGCCCGCCGCCTGCCGCCGCACCTGCTGGTCTGGCTCAGCGGCGATGCCGACTGGCGCGTGCGCTACGCCGTGACCGAGCGCATCGCGCCGAAGCAGCTCGCGGCGCTGCTCGCAGACCCCGACCCCCTGGTGCACGCGTTGGCGAACGAGCGCCTCGCCGAGTGCCGGGAGCCGTCTTTCCCCACTGACCGTCAGGGTGAACAGCATGGGTGACATTGCCCGCGATTCGGACACCAATGAACTGGTGGGTCCGCCGCGTTTCAACTACGGCGACAAGGTGCGCAGCCGCAAGACAGTGCGCAACGACGGCACCTTCACCGGCCGGGAAATCGGCGACGTGCTGGTCAAGAAAGGCGACGTCGGCTACGTCACCAGCATCGGCACCTTCCTGCAGCAGTTCTACATATACGGCGTCGATTTCGTGTCGCACGGCTACCGCGTGGGCATGAAAACCCGCGAACTGGAAGCGGTCGAGCCAGCGGTGGAGGCTGCGCAGACCGAGACCGATAGGCAGGCCCAACCATGACGCCCGGCGAACCGGCCCGGTTTTCCTGGGGTCAGCGGGTGCGGGCGCTGATCGACCTGCACAACGACGGCTCCTACCCCGGCTTGCCGCAAGACGCTCTGCTGGCCCCGGCCGGCAGCACCGGCGAGGTGGTGCAGGTCGGGGTCGAGGTCGAGTCCGGCGTGTCGGTATACCTGATCGAGTTCGGCCCCGGCCGCGTGGTCGGCTGCCTGGAACAGGAACTGGACCCGGCCTGAGGACATGGCCATGACCGCGCCCAGCGCCCTTCAAGCCACCGCGCGCCATCCAAACGAGGTGGACCTGAAACGCATTGCCCGCGCCCTGCACAGCCGCCGGCGCTACCGCTACGTGACGCCCAGCGTGCATGCCGCGCCCGGCGGCTACCGCATCGACAGCCCGTGCTGTTCGCGAAACGTCGACCCCGGCGGCGGCGTGATCGACATCGCGCTGCTGGAACACCGCGCCGACGCGGCGCCGGACAGCGGCCCCTGGTGCCTGTACGCCCGCGACCACGTCGCCGGCGCCTGGCAGTTTTGCGGCAGCCACCGGCGCCTGGCCGATGCGCTCGATCTGCTGTGCACCGATCCCGAACGGCGCTTCTGGCGCTGACCCTGACCACACCCTGCCACCGGAAGCCCATGCCATGAAAGTGATGATCCGCAAAGACGCCGCCGGCAGCTTGAGCGCCTACGTGCCCAAGAAGGATCTGGAAGAACCCATCGTGGCGATGGAGAAAACGCAGATGTGGGGCGGTCAGGTGACGCTCGCCAACGGCTGGCGGCTGGAGCTGCCGGACCTGGCGGCCGACACGCGCCTGCCGGTGACGGTGGAAGCCCGCCGGCTGGAAGACGCCTGAGCCGGCCGCCATGGAAAGCGTCGACCTCGAAGCCCTGGATGCCCTGCTGGCCGCCGCCGGTGGCCCGGACGGCGCGGCGCTGCGCGCGCGCTTTCCACGTCTGACGGTCACCCGCTGTGACGCCGCCGACCTGGCCGAGTCGCCCTACCGCAGCTACCCCGGTTTCGATCTGCACCTGGTCAACGGCGCCGGCCATTGCTGGCAGCTCACCGCCGACCCGGCGCAGGCCACCGGCATCGTCCTGGCGAGGCGCGCACCGTGAGCGACGACTGCACCATCCTGTTTTCCGACCCCGACATCTCGACTGCCGAGCTGGCAGCGGTGGACGCCGTGCTGCGCTCGCCGAATCTGGGCGACGGCCCGCAGGTGGCCGCCTTCGAGGCCGAGTTCGCGGCCTATCTGGGCCGCCGTCACGCGGTGGCGGTGGCCAGCGGTCGCATCGGCCTGCTGCTGGCGCTGCGTGGCCTGGGGATAGGCCCGGGCGACGAGGTGATCGCGTCCGCCTATGGCTGGCGCGAGACCGCCCATGCCATTGCGCTGGCCGGCGCCACACCGCGTTTCGTGGACGTCGACTACTGGTCCGGCACGCTGGCGCCGGACAAGGTGGCCGCTGCCGTCACGCCGGCCACGCGGGCCATCCTGGCGGCCAACACGCTCGGCCACCCGGCCGCCTGGGAACCGCTGCGGGCGCTGGCCGACCAGCACGGCCTGCGCCTGATCGAGGATTCCAGCGAGGCCATCGGCTCGCTCTACCGCGGCCAGCCGGTCGGCAGCTTCGGCGACCTGGCCGTGTTCGATTTCAGCCAGCCGGCAGCGCTGTGCTGCGGCAGCGGCGGCATGCTGGTCACCGACGACGCCGATCTGGCCGCCATGGCGCGCCGGCTGCGCGGCCGGCGGCCGGCCGACCGGGGCAACATCGTCGGTTCCGGCGTGGTGCCCTACGCGGCAGACCTATCGGAAATACAGGCAGCGCTGGGCCGGGTGCAGCTCGAACGCCTGCCGGCCATCCTGGAGCGGCGCCTGCAGGTGGAGGCCTACTACCGCGAGCACGTGCTGTCCTTCGAGGGCATCAAGCCGCCCTACCAGGCGCCCGAGGTCGACCAGGTGCACTGGTTCTTGTACGTGGTGCACCTGGGCACGCGCTTTAGCCGCTCCAGTCGCGACGCCATCGTCGAGGATCTGCGCACCGAGGATGTCGAGTCGCATCCCTACTGCCAGCCGCTGCATCGCCAGCGCGCCTATCTGCCGGCCGGCACGGCGGCGATCAAGCTGTTCGTCACCGAAAAACTGGCCGACCGCGCCGTCGCGCTGCCGTTCCACGGGCACCTGACCGAGGAACAGGTGGCCTTCGTCGTGGCCACCATGAAGGACGCCTCGGTCAACGTCGGCGCCGGGGCGGCGATTTATCTGTAGTCAGCAACCCATAAGGAGACCGTCCATGCCATTCATCACCGTCCAGCCGTCCGGCAACCGTTTCGAGGCCGCGACCGGCAGCAGCCTGCTGGCCGCCCTGCTGGCCGCGGGCGAACCCATTCCCCACAAATGCGAAGGCAAGGCGCAGTGCGGTTCCTGCCATGTGTTCGTGCATGAAGGCCGCAAGTCGATCTCGAAGATCGGGGCGGCCGAGAACGAGCGCCTGGACGCCATCGTCGGCGTCGGCTCGAAGTCGCGCCTGGCCTGCCAGTCGCTCCTTGGCACGGAGGATGTCACCGTCGAACTGCTCGGTTTCGGCTCCGGTCTGTGACCGCCGCCGGTTCAATCCCCCACACCTGGAGATACCCACATGGCCGCGGATGAAACGATGATTCACGTGCGCTTCGCCCCGGACGGCACCGTCACCGAGATCGGCGCCCGCCCGGCCGGTCTTGGCGCACAGGACTGGTTCAACCTGCTCAGCGAGGTCGCCGGGCAATACTTTGCCGCCCTGTCCGGCGGGCGCGGCCTGTTTCGCCTGCCACCGGCGGCGCTGGGCGCCGTGCAGGCCAAACTGGACGAGGCCGCCTGATGGACACCGCCGTCGCCGCCGTGCTGGCCGGCCTGTCTGCCGGACAGGTGGTGCCTTACCTTGGCCCCGGCGTGCTGGCGCTGGCCGGCCCGGCCTGCCCGCTGCCGGCCTCGCCACAGGCACTGGTCAAGCACCTGACGGCCAAGGCCAGCGTGCCGCACAAGCTGCTCGGCAACCTCACCGCGGCGGCGCAGTTCATCGAGAACTTCAAGCACCGCAAGACCGTCGCCGCCGCCATGCGCGAGGCCTTCGCCCCGGCCGTCGCGCCCACGGCGCTGCACCGGTTGCTGGCGGATATCGCCGGCCTGCCGCTGATCGTGCACGCCTGGTACGACGACCTGCCGCAGCGGGCGCTGGCCGGCCGGGGCGACTGGGGCATGGTGCAGGGCGTCAGCCAGGCCGAGCATCAGGGCGTCTGGTGTCACCATTTCGACGCCGCGGGCACCCTTACCACCCCCGAGGCGGCCGGCGCCTGGACCACGCTGCTGTACCAGCCGCTGGGCTCGGTGGCGCCGGCCGGCAATTTTCTGGTGTCCGATTCGGACTTCGTCGAGGTGCTGACCGAAATCGACATCCAGACGCCGATCCCGGCCGAGGTGCAGCGCCGCCGCGCCGGGCGGCAGTTCCTGTTCCTGGGCTGCCGCTTCGACGACCAGCTCGGCCGCACCTTTGCCCGCCAGGTCATGAAGCGCTCGTCGGACCAGCACTACGCGGTGTTGCCGGAAACACCCAGCCGCAACGAGGCGCGCTTTCTGGCGCAGCACGGCATCGAGGTGCTGGCGCTGTCGCTGGCCGACTTCACAGCCTGCCTGGCCGGTGAGGCAATGCCGGCACAGGCGCTGGCTGGCTGAGCCGGCTCAGAAGTCCGCGTCCGACTGCGCCAGAAAGTCCGCCTCATCGGGGGTCGAGGGACGGCCGAGGATGGCGTTGCGGTGCGGGTAGCGCCCGAAGCGGTCGATTACCGCCTTGTGGCGCAGTTCGTACTGGTGGTTGTCCTGCGGCGCGAAGGCCGCGAACAGCGGCTCCGCCAGCGCGTGGATGGTGCGCGACTCGCTGTGCATGTAGGGCATCAGCATGAAGCAGCGCTGCACCGGCTCCAGTGCCCTGAGCACGCCGGCGGCCACCGCCTCCTGCGCCAGTGCCAGGGCCATGCCGTCTTGGGCGAAGGCGTGCGGCGTGTCGCGGTGGATGTTGCGCGAGAACTGGTCCAGAACGATCACTTCCGCCAGCCGTCCATGCGGCGTGGCACGCCAGGTGTACAGCTCGCAACTGGCGGCCTGCTGCAGCAGCGCCGCGTAACGCCGGCGGATCAGCGCATCGAAGGCCGGGACGCCGGCCCACCACTGGGCGGGCTCGGTCTGTTCGAACCAGAAAGCGAGAACGTCGTCATGCATGCGGGCGGTGCTGCCGGTAGCCGAGGGGCTGCGACAGCTTACTTAAGAAGATCAGCAGCCTAGGAGCCATGCATTTGGTCGCCAGCAGACGCGTGCGACGGCCAATCGACTGTGCCAAAGCCGACGCAGGAATGTGGCATCCACTCGTACCGCGTCAGTCCGACAGGTAGTACTCGACCGTCGACACCACCCGCACCTTCTTGATGTGCGGGTTGTTCTTGTCCCGCGGCTCGATGCTGAACTGGCCCTGGGAGGCGCTCTTGATCTTGCCTAGTGTGCTGTGCGAGTCGGCGGCGAACTTCTGTGCCACCTGTCGGGCGTTGTCGGTGGCTTCTTCGATCATCTCCGGCTTTACCGCATTAAGCCGGGTGAACAGGTAATCGGTCTGTGACTGGTAGTCGCCGCCGGTAAAGGCGATGCCCTGCTTGCCGAGCTCGGACAGCGCGCCCATGATCGAGCGCACCGCGTCGATGTTTTCCGAGTACACGGTGACGGTCTGCTGGGCCGTGTAGCGAAACTCCGGTCTGGCATTGTTGCCGTACTGCTGGGCTGACTTGTCGGTCACGGCAGGGGCGGACGCGGTGATTTCGCCCTCGGCGACGCCGTGTTCGACCAGAAACGTTCTGACCCGGGCCGTGTTGTCCTCGGTCACGGCGTACAGGGCCTGCAGATCGTTGCCGGCGGCGGTGAACTGTATCGGCCAGATCACGACATCGGCCGGATATTCCCGCTCCGACAGTCCCTTCACCGTCACGCTGCGTTCGTACTGTTTCACCCGGATGGCCGATGTCCCGAGCAGGTAGCCCAGGGAACTCAGGCCGAGAAAGATGAACACGCCCAGCAGCAGGGCGCCGAGTCTGTCGTTGCGCAGCATGGTGTTGCCCATCACGGTGTCGTGTGCTCCGGACACGGGAGTCGGCAGCGTAACCCAAGGTTCATGTCAGTCGGCATGACACCGGTTCGGGTCTCGCCCGACCGGTCGTGGCGTGACGCCGAGACCGCAGGCGCATTCGGTGATTCCGCCACAGTGATGCCCCGGCACGCGCCGCGCGGCAGTATTCGCCGGGAAGCGCATCCATGCTGCGGTTCACGCCGCGGGTGGACCCTCGCCGCGCGCCGCCGCCAGCAAGTGGGGGATGCGGTCGTTGCCCCAGAACAGGCGTCCGTCGAGCGCAAAGGTGGGCACGCCGAACACGCCGCCGTCGGCGGCCCGGTCGGTGGTGTCAATGAGCGCCTGCTTGATGCCGGGGTCGGCAATCTGCGCCCTGGCCCAGGTTTCCGGCAGCCCGCAGGCGCCGGCGACATCCAGCACCACCTGCGCCTGCTGCAGGTCGCGTCCCTGTGACCAGGCGGCGTCGGCCAGGTGGCGGGCCAGCACCGCGCGCCGGGCGGGGTCGGTCACCGCCAGGCACAGGCGCAGGCCGTGCAGCGGGTTGAACGGGTGCGCCGGCGGGCCCGTGAAGGGCAGGCCGCGCTCGGCGGCGCGCCAGCGGATGTCGTCGAAGATCTGCGCGCGCTTGCCCGGCACTTCCACCGGCGCCGGCTGGCCGTGGCGCTTGAGGATGGCGCCGAAGGCGACCGGCGTGACGATCACGGCGCGGCCGGTGGCCTGCTGGATGGCGTCTACGGCGTGCAGCGCCAGCCAGGCGTAGGGGCTGACCAGATCGAAGTACAGCGTGATGGGCGTGGCCATGACTTGCTCCTCGGTGACGCAGCGTCAGTACGCGGTGCCGTCCTTGCGGGTGAAGCGCCAGCCGGCGCCGGTGAGTTCGGCGGCCAGGTCGTCGTCCGGGTAGGTCACCCGGTCGCCCGGCGTGCGGTCGCCCACTTCCAGGTACAGCACCTCGGCAGCGCTGCGGTTGATCAGCTGATGGGCGTCGCCGCTGCCGGCCGCAAAACCGGCGCACATGCCGGGCTCCAGCAGGGTCTCGCCGGCGTCGGTGACCAGTGTCGGGCAGCCCGCCAGCACGTAGATGAACTCGTCCTGCGCGGTGTGGGCATGGCGCAAGGCCGAGATGGCGCCCGGCGCCAGGCGGGTCAGGTTGACGCCGAAATTGCCCAGCCCGAACACGGCACCGAGTGCACGCTTCTCGCGCCCGGCCAGCGCCGCCTCCACTTGCGCCACGACGGCATCCGGATAGGCAGAGACGCGGCGGCGGGGCGGGCAGTCGGCGGCGCGCACGGCAATCGGCGGTTTGGGGTCGGGCATGGGATTTCCCCCCGGTCAGGCGGCGTAATGGGCGGCGGCCTGGATGACCTGGCCATCGGGCCCGAACTCGAACCACTCCGCCGCCGGGCCGCGGGCGCCCTGGTAATGCAGCAGCAGGCTGTCGACGCCAACAAAGACGTCGATCAGCGTGAACCGCAGATCCGGCAGGCGGCGCAGCGCTTCGGACCAGTAGGCGCCCACCGCGGACTTGCCGCTGAGCCGGCCGGATGGCACGCCGGCGAGCTGCGCGATCAGCGGCGAGCTCATGGTGAAGTCGTCGGCGTAGTGGGACAGGATGGCGTCCAGATCGTGCCGGTTCCAGGCGTCGATCCAGTCGGCAGCGAAGCGGTGGGCGAAGTCGGGGTCGAGCACGGCGCGGCTCCTGTGCGAATGGGTTTCAGGCAGCGGACGGCAACAGGGCCATCAGCGACACCAGGGCGCGGGCGCACAGGGTCTCGGTATCGCCGTCCCGGGCGTACACGTTGGCATCGCAAACGGTCAGCGTGCGACCGGCCTTGAGCACCTGCGCCCGGCCGAAGAACGCCTGGCCGCGGGCCGGATTGAGCAGGTTGATCTTGAACTCGGTGGTCAGCACCTGCGCCTGCGCCGGCATGAGCGAGAAGGCCGCATAGCCGGCGGCGTTGTCGGCCAGCGTACTGACCACGCCGGCGTGCAGGAAGCCGTGCTGCTGCGTCAGCCGGGGGTCGAACGCCAGCGTGATCTCGCAGCTACCCGGCTGCAGCCCGGTGAGGCGAGCGCCCAGCGTGGCCATGAACGGCTGCGCCGCGAAGCTGTCGCGCACGCGGCGCTGATAGTCGGGGTCAGGAGCGGTGAATGACATGCGGCTTCTCCGGCGCGCGCGGCGCCAGTGGATGGATGGCGGTGTGGCTCAGCAGGCCGTTCGGCCGGAAACGAAAGGTCTGCGCATGCAGCCGGCCGCCGCTGCGGTACAGCAGGACCATGCTGTCGGTGCCGGTCAGGGTGGCGGTTGCCGCCAGCTGCAGGCGCGGCGCCACGGTGAGCGAGGCGGCGGTCAGTGCCCGTGCCCACCAGGCAGCCACTGCGGTCTTGCCGCGCAGGCGGCTGCCTGGTGCCGGCAGGCGCGGAGCGGTCAGCTCGATGTCGTCCGCGCAGTGGGCCAGCACGGCGTCCAGATCGTGCCGGTTCCAGGCGCCGATCCAGGCGACGGCGAAGTGCCGGGCAAAGCCGGTGGTGATCATGTGCTGGCCTCGTCCACATGGGCCACGCCCGGCATCCAAACCAGATCGATGTCGCCGTAGTCGACGCCCAGGCGGCTCAGCAGCGCCGTCAGCTGCCCGCGGTGGTGAATCTGGTGGTTGAACAGATGCGTCAGGGCAGTCCACCGCGGCAGGGTCATGACCTTGCCGGTCACCACGCTGGTGTAGCGCACCGGCTGCATCAGGTCGGTTTCCCGGCAGGTCTGCAGGTAGTCGTGCAGCGCGGCGTCGGCTTGCGCCTGACGCCGGCGCAGGGCCGGCAGGTCGGGAGCCAGCTCGGCGTCCAGCCGGCTGGCCGGTGGTGCGGTGCCGCGGATGCGCGCCTGCCACAGCAGGTCGCCCAGCAGAAGATGGTTCAACGTGCCGTGCACGGACCGGAAGAACGCGCCCAGGTCGGCCCGGTAGTCAGCAGCGCTCAGGCCGGCACAGGCGTCATACAGGCGTGTGTTGACCCAGCGGTTGTAGGCCGCGGAAAGGCGCAGTTGTGTCAGGGCGTCCATGCGGTCTCCTGGTTGGCGAAGCGAGGTCGGGCGGGCATGAGGGGCTTACACATGTAGCGCTCCCGAGTGGATGGTGACCGCCTGCCCGGTCAGGCGCACCCGATCCCCGGCCAGTTCCACCCCGACCACGCCGCCGCGCCGGGAGGCCTGGAAGCCAGTCAGTCGCGTGCGGCCGAGGCGCGCGCACCAGTAAGGCGCCAGTACACAGTGCGCGGAGCCGGTGACCGGGTCTTCCGGTAAGCCGACACCGGGAGCGAAAAAGCGCGAGACGAAATCCTGGTCCGGTCGGTCGCCCGGCGCGGTGACGATCAGCCGCTCGATACCGGCTGCCGTCAGCGCGGCGATGTCTGGCGTCAGTTGGCGCACCTGGGCGGCGTGCTCCAGCACCGCCACGTGGCCCTTCGGCCAGCGGCCGGTCCACACCGGCGAGGCGCCCAGCGCGGCGACCAGTCCCGCTGGCGCGGACGCTGGCAGCGGCGGGTCGGCTGGCAGGTCGAGCGTGATGCCCCGCCCGTGACGCGTGGCAGTGAGCGGTCCGCTGCGGGTATGAAAACGCAGCGGCCAGTCGGCGTGCCGGCGCTCGTGCCACAGCACATGGGCACTGGCCAGCGTGGCATGGCCGCACAGGTCCACCTCGACTGCTGGCGTGAACCAGCGCAGGTCCCAGTCGCCGTCGGCGCGCGGCCGCAGGAAAGCGGTCTCGGACAGGTTGAGCTCGCCGGCCAGGGCCTGCATCCAGGCAGTATCGCGCGGCGTATCGGGCAGGCAGACGGCGGCCGGATTGCCGGCGAAGGGCCAATCGGTGAAGGCGTCGACGATGTACAGCGGTGTGGTCATGGCGGTCCTTCGCAGCGGTCGGCGCACTGTACGTGCGGGGCAGGGTAGCGGTACAGATTCAAAAACAGATTATTGTTGCGGCACAGTTGTCGATGAATCACGCCTGTGCCGGTCCCGCCGGCCGCCTGCTGTACCGGAGCTGCGATGGACCTGTTGTATGACCGCCTGGCCGCCGACCTGCGCGAGCACATCGAGCAGGGCGTCTATGGCGCCGGCGAGCGACTGCCCGGGGTGCGGGTGCTCAGCCGCACGCGCGGCGTCAGCGTGGCCACCGTGCTGGCCGCCTACCGGCGCCTGGAGGCCGACGCTCTGATCGAGGCGCGTGCCCGTTCCGGCTACTACGTGAGTGCGCGGCCCGCCGCCCGGGTGCCGGCGCCGGCGCGTTCGGCGCCGGCCGCGCAGCCGAGTCCGGTGACCGGACAGGAGCTGGTGCTGAGCCTGGTCAAGGCCAGCAACGACCCGGCGGTGGTGCAGTTCGGTGCCGCCGTGCCGGACCCCAGCTTCCTGCCGGTGCGGGCGGTGGAACGGGCTCTGGCCCGTGCCGCCCGCCAGCACCGCAACCGGGCGGCGGCGTACGAGTTTCCGCCCGGCCTGCCGGAACTGCGGCGGCAGATTGCGCGCCGCATGTCCG
Organism: Immundisolibacter sp.; assembly: GCF_014359565.1. Classification (NCBI taxonomy): domain Bacteria; kingdom Pseudomonadati; phylum Pseudomonadota; class Gammaproteobacteria; order Immundisolibacterales; family Immundisolibacteraceae; genus Immundisolibacter; species Immundisolibacter sp. The sequence goes on from NZ_JACIZD010000016.1 coordinate 41,712, forward strand.
CCTACGGCTGCGCCGTCGGCGCCGACGATGTCGTCATCACCAACGGCTGTCAGGAAGCACTGGTGCTGGCGCTGCGCGCCGTGACGCGGCCGGGGGACGTTGTGGCCATCGAGTCGCCGACGTTTTACGGCTCGTTGCAGGCGCTCGATTCCCTGCAACTGGAAGCGCTGGAGATCCCCACCGACCCGGTGGACGGCCTGTCGCTGGAGGCCCTGCAGCTGGCGCTGGACCGCTGGCCGGTGCGCGCCTGCATCGCCACGCCGAACTTCAGCAACCCGCTGGGGTACTGCATGTCCGAGGCGCGCAAGCGGCGCCTGCTGACGCTGCTCGGCGCCCGCGGCGTGCCGCTGATCGAGGACGACATCTACGGCGATCTGGGCTTCGGCCCGCGCCGGCCGCCGCCGTGTCTGGCGCTCAGCGCGGGGACCGGCGCCGAGGTGCTGTACTGCGCGTCGTTCTCCAAGACCCTGTCGCCGGGGCTGCGCGTGGGTTGGCTGGTGCCGGGGGGGCACCAGGCGCGGGTGGAATACCTCAAGTACGTTCTGAACATGGCCAGCCCGACGGTGCCGCAGCTGGCGCTGGCGGACGTGCTGCACAGCGGCGGCTACGAGCGCCACCTGCGCGCGGTGCGCGGCGACTATGCGCGTGCCGTGGGCCGGATGATCGAGGCGGTGACGCGGCATTTCCCGGCCGGCACGCGCATCACCCAGCCGGCCGGCGGTTTCGTGATCTGGGTGGAACTGGCGCCGCGGGTGGACAGCCTCAAGCTGGCAAAGCTGGCCCGCGCCGAGGGCGTCAGCATCGCGCCCGGGCCGATCTTCTCGGCCACCCAGAAGTATCGGAACTTCATGCGTCTGTCGTGCGCCTGCCGCTGGGACGGCCGCGTCGAGGCGGCCGTGGGGCGGCTGGCGCGCCTGCTGGACGCCGCCGCCGGCTAGCTAGCGCCGCGAGCAGCCGTCCGGCGCGGCGCTGGCGAAGCGCACGCCGATCTGCCGTTCGAGTTCCGCCGCGTCGAAGCCGACCGTGCGCCAGCCAGCCACCTCGATCAGCGGGCGGCGTATCAGCAGCGGTTCGGCCAGCAGCAGGGCCAGCGCCGTGGTCGCGTCCAGGTCGTCCGGACGGACCGCGCCGGATTTGACCCGCGGCGCGGCGCGGTTGAACCACTGCGCCACCGGCCGGTCGCCGAAGAAAGCCCGCAGACGCTCAGTGGTCCACGGTTCGCGCAGCAGGTCGTGGGCGAGCACCTGGCAGCCGGCGGCTTCGAGCAGGCGCTTCTGGCGGGTGTTGTTGGCACAGCCCGGCTTCTCGTAGAAGTTCACGCGCATCCGATCGTGTCCTGAAGGCGCTCACGGGCGATCCTCAGCAGGCCCTGCACCTGCGCCTCGATGGCGGTTCTGACCGGTGCTTCGAGACGCCCCAGCCAGCGGCGCGGGATGGCCCCGACGCCGTAGGTGGCGCCGGCCAGCATGCCGGCCAGCGCGCCGGTGGTATCGGCATCCTCGCCGCGGTTGACCACGTCGATCAGGCAGCGCTCGAAGCTGTCGGTGCGAAAGTAGCCGTGCAGTACCGTTTGTACGGTTTCCACCACCAGGGTACTGGCGCGGCCGGGGTAGGGCCGGAAGTTGAACTGCCCCCAGGCGGCGATCAGGCGGTTGGCCTCGGCCCGGCAGGCCTTGTGGCCGCCGCCCAGCAGCAGCGCCTGCAGCATGCGCCCGAAGGCCACGGCGGCGGCGTCCGACAGCGGGTGGTTGTGCGTGAGGTGGCACTGGGCGAGGGTCCAGTGCTCCAGCGCGGCGTGGTCGCCCAGGCTGGCCAGCGCCACCGGCAGGTTGCGCACGGCGGCGCCGTTGCCTGGATCGCCGGCACTGGGCGGCGCGCTCAGGCTGCGGTCGCCAAGATAGCGCCGCAGACCGCGCCGGCATGTGTGGTCGACATCCACCGGCGTGCCGACCAGCCAGGCGGCGAGCGCCTCGGCCGCGGCACGTGGATCGAAGCCCCCACCGTCGATGATGCTGGCGCCCAGCGCCAGGCACATCTCGGTGTCGTCGGTCACCTGGCCGGGGCGCAGCTTCAGCCAGCCGCCGCCGCGCAGGTTGTGATGCACGCCGAAGCTGGCGGCGATCTCGGCCACGCTCATGAACTCCACGGTGGCGCCCAGCGCATCCCCGACCGCGAAGCCCAGGTAGGCACCCAGCGCGCGGCGCTCGATGTCCGCCCAGTCGAACGATTCAGCCACGGGCGATCCATGGCCGATGTCCGACAGTCATGAAACGGGGCGCGCCCTGTGCGAGCAGGCCGGGCGCCATTGCGCAGGTTTTCGCCGTGCCGGGGAGGCCCGCCGCGGCAGCGCGGCAGGCGCCCGTCAACGCACGGCAACCGGAATGTGCAGTTCCGTGCGCCGGCCGAGCTGGCGGTCCACCGCCCGGCGCACGGTCTCCACCGTCAGCGGTTTCCACAGCACCCCGTCGGCGCCGGCGGTGGTCGCCCACTCGGCGGCCGTGCCCGCGTCGCGGTCGGCCACCGCCAGCAGCCGGGCACCGCCGCATTCGGTCTTGAGGGCGCTCGGCGCACCGTGCGCGGCCAGCAGGGCCACGCCGACCAGCAACAGGTCTGGCATCAGCGGCGCCGTGGCCAGTGCCGCCAGGTCGGTCAACAGGTGAGTCTCGTTCTCGTCCTGCAGCATGAATTGCAGGACCGTGGCGGTGATGTCGTCGTCGTCCACCACGAACACGCGCCGGTTCTCCACCGCGCGGGCTGCGTCTACTCCGATTTGCATGGCTTGCCTCCGCAAAGCTGTCTGTGCGGGACCTCCAAGCAAGATTCGAACCGTTTCTTTTTTTGCGTACGAGCAGGGCGACGGATGCGTCATCCGTCGCAGGCATTTTCCGCGTGAGTCGGGCCCTGGCAGACAGGGGAGGGCGCAGCGACGTGTTTTGTTTGTCCGGCGTCGGGCTGGCTTTTCGATCCGCGGCAGTGCTGGCCGCTGTTGTGTTTGTCACACAGCCCACCGCTGTGTCGCCTTTCGAACAGCCCGCCTGGCCTTGGTTTTTATTAAAAAATAATATTCACTTCAATACGTTAATTTAAACAATCGAGCTTGGCACAGCGGTTGCGTTAAGACCGCCGAGGGACCAGTTTGGGCGGAAGGCGCGGTCGCAGAATAAGACCACAGGGCGTCACCCTGCCGACCGGATGGGCCCGTGCCAAGGCAATCGCAATTCGCGCTTGCCGAGTGTTGGTCACCATCTCTAGGAGCAAAAACCATGTCTGATCTGCGTCAAATCGCCTTTTATGGCAAAGGTGGCATCGGCAAGTCCACCACCTCTCAGAACACTCTGGCGGCCCTGGCCGACCTGGGCGAGAAAATTCTCATCGTCGGCTGCGACCCGAAAGCCGACTCCACCCGCCTGATCCTGCACGCCAAGGCGCAGGACACCATTCTGTCCCTGGCCGCGGCCGCCGGCAGCGTGGAGGATCTGGAACTCGATCAGGTGATGAAAACCGGCTACAAGGGCATCCGCTGCGTCGAGTCGGGCGGCCCCGAGCCGGGTGTCGGCTGCGCCGGTCGCGGCGTGATCACTTCGATCAACTTCCTCGAAGAGGAAGGCGCCTACGACGACATGAATTACGTTTCCTACGACGTGCTGGGCGACGTGGTGTGCGGCGGTTTCGCCATGCCCATCCGCGAGAACAAGGCGCAGGAAATCTACATCGTCATGTCCGGCGAGATGATGGCCATGTATGCGGCCAACAACATCGCCAAGGGCGTTCTGAAGTACGCGAACTCCGGCGGCGTGCGCCTGGGCGGCCTGATCTGCAACGAGCGGCAGACCGACAAGGAATATGAGCTCGCCGATTCGCTGGCCAAGAAGCTCGGCACCAAGCTGATTCACTTCATTCCGCGCGACAACGTCGTCCAGCACGCCGAACTGCGTCGCATGACGGTTCTGGAATATGCGCCGGATTCCAAGCAGGCCGACGAGTATCGGACGCTGGCGAAGAAGATCCATGAAAACAAGGGCAACGGCACCATTCCGACGCCCATCACCATGGATGAACTCGAAGACCTGCTGATGGAGCACGGCATCATGAAGCGGGTGGACGAATCCATCGTCGGCAAGACCGCAGCGGAACTCGCGGCCGATGCCGCGGCGGCGGCTGCGGCCTGAGGCCCCAAGCAAACGGAATCTGCCCAGGGCGCAAGCCCTGGGCAGTGCCCTTCGACTCATCCCCACCCGATGGCATGCACAGCAACCCGATCGGCTTGGGGTTCAACGGAAACTTCAGTTCCAAGGTGTAAGTTAGGAGACCGAACATGAGCCTGACAGTCGAACAAACCAAAGAGCGCAACAAGGCGCTCATCGACGAAGTGCTGGAGGTCTATCCGGATAAGACCGCCAAGCGCCGCGGCAAGCATCTGGGCACTTTCGAGGAAGGCAAGTCCGACTGCGGCGTCAAGTCCAATGTCAAATCCATTCCCGGCGTGATGACCATTCGTGGTTGCGCCTACGCCGGTTCCAAGGGCGTGGTGTGGGGTCCGATCAAGGACATGATCCACATCTCCCACGGTCCGGTGGGCTGCGGCCAGTATTCCTGGGCGGCGCGGCGCAATTACTACATCGGCACCACGGGGGTGGATACCTTCGTGACCATGCAGTTCACCTCCGATTTCCAGGAAAAGGACATCGTCTTCGGCGGCGACAAGAAGCTCGCCAAGATCATGGACGAAATCGAGGTGCTGTTTCCGCTCAACCACGGCATCACGGTGCAGTCCGAATGCCCGATCGGCCTGATCGGCGACGACATCGAGGCCGTTTCCAAGGCCAAGTCGAAGGAATACGGCGGCAAGACCATCGTGCCGGTGCGCTGCGAGGGCTTCCGCGGCGTGAGCCAGTCGCTGGGCCATCACATCGCCAACGATTCGATCCGCGACTGGGTGTTCGACAAGCTCGACCCGGACCGTCCGGCGCCGTTCGAGAGCTCGCCCTACGACATCGCCATCATCGGCGACTACAACATCGGCGGCGATGCCTGGTCCTCGCGCATCCTGCTGGAGGAAATGGGCCTGCGCGTGGTGGCGCAGTGGTCCGGCGACGGCTCCATCGCCGAGCTTGAGAACACGCCCAAGGCCAAGCTCAACGTGCTGCACTGCTACCGCTCGATGAACTACATCAGCCGGCACATGGAAGAAAAGTACGGGATTCCGTGGGTGGAATACAACTTCTTCGGGCCGACCAAGATCGCCGAATCGCTGCGCGAAATCGCCGGCCATTTCGACGACAAGATCAAGGAAGGCGCTGAGCGGGTCATCGCCAAGTACCAGCCGCTGATGCAGGCGGTGATCGACAAGTACCGCCCGCGCCTGGAAGGCAAGAAGGTGATGCTGTTCGTCGGCGGCCTGCGCCCGCGCCATGTCATCGGTGCCTACGAGGATCTGGGCATGGAGGTCATCGGAACCGGCTATGAGTTCGGTCACAACGACGACTACCAGCGCACCACCCACTACGTGAAGGACGGCACGCTGATCTACGACGACGTCACCGGCTACGAGTTCGAGAAGTTCGTCGAGGCGCTGGAGCCGGACCTGGTGGCTTCCGGCATCAAGGAAAAGTACGTCTTCCAGAAGATGGGCTATCCGTTCCGGCAGATGCACTCCTGGGATTACTCGGGTCCTTATCACGGCTATGACGGCTTTGCCATCTTCGCCCGCGACATGGACATGGCGATCAATAGCCCGGTGTGGGCGCTGACCAAGACACCCTGGAAATAGGAAAGCGTAGGGTGGGTTAGGCGAACGGCGCCATAACCCACCGCTGAAGATTTGGCCGGTTACGCGGCTGTGCCGCTAACCCACCCTACAACCGCAGGAGCATTATCATGAGCCAGAACGCCGACAACGTGGTCGATCATTTCAACTTGTTCCGGAGTCCGGAATACGTGGATATGTTCAAGACCAAGAAAGAAAACTTCGAAAACGCCGAACCCACCGACCGGGTCGAGGAAATCCGCGAGTGGACCAAGACCTGGGAATACCGGGAAAAGAACTTCGCCCGCGACTCCCTGACCGTCAATCCGGCCAAGGCCTGCCAGCCGCTGGGCGCGGTGTTCGTGGCGGTCGGCTTTGAAAGCACGCTGCCGTTCGTGCACGGTTCGCAGGGCTGCGTCGCCTATTACCGCAGCCACTTCAGCCGTCACTTCAAGGAACCCAGTTCCTGTGTGTCGTCCAGCATGACCGAGGACGCGGCGGTATTCGGCGGCCTGAACAACATGATCGACGGCCTGGCCAATGCCTACAGCATGTACAAGCCCAAGATGATCGCCGTGTCCACCACCTGCATGGCCGAGGTGATCGGCGATGACCTGAACGCCTTCATCAAGAACGCCAAGGAAAAGGGCTCGGTGCCGGAAGAATTCGACGTGCCCTTCGCCCATACCCCGGCCTTCGTCGGCAGCCACATCACTGGCTACGACAATGCGCTGCTGGGCGTGATCAAGCACTTCTGGGACGGCAAGGCCGGCACCGTGCCGGTGCCCGAGCGCGTGCCGAACGAGAAGATCAACTTCGTGGGCGGTTTCGACGGCTACACCGTCGGCAACCAGCGCGAAATCAAGCGCATCTTCGACCTGATGGGCATCGAATACACCATGCTGTGCGATGCATCGGACGTGTGGGACACGCCCACCGACGGCGAATTCCGCATGTACGACGGCGGCACCACGCTGGAAGACGCTGCCGCCGCGCTCAACGCCAAGGCGACGGTTTCCATGCAGGAATACTGCACCACCAAGACGCTGGAGTTCTGCGCCAGCAAGGGCCAGGAAACGCTCGCCTTCAACCACCCAGTCGGCGTCGCCGGCACCGACCAGTTCCTCATGGAAATCGCCCGCCTGACCGGCAAGGCCATCCCGGAGGCACTCGCCAAGGAACGCGGCCGGCTGGTGGACGCCATCGCCGATTCCAGCGCCCACATCCACGGCAAGAAGTTCGCAATCTACGGCGATCCGGACCTGTGCTATGGCCTGGCGTCCTTCCTGCTGGAACTGGGCGCCGAACCCACGCACGTGCTGTCCACCAACGGCGGCAAGGAGTGGGAGGCCAAAATGCAGGCGCTGTTCGACAGCTCACCCTTCGGCAAGGGCTGCCATGCCTACGCCGGCAAGGACCTGTGGCACATGCGCTCGCTGCTGTTCACCGAGCCGGTCGACTTCCTGATCGGCAACACCTACGGCAAGTACCTGGAGCGCGACACCGGCACGCCGCTGATCCGCATCGGCTTCCCGGTGTTCGACCGCCACCACCACCACCGCTACCCGGTGTGGGGCTACCAGGGCGCGATGAACGTCCTGGTGTGGATCCTGGACAAGATCTTCGACGAGATCGACAAGAACACCATCGTGCCGGCCAAGACCGACTACAGCTTCGACATCATTCGCTAGCAGCGAGTCGTCCGAGCAAAAGGCCGCGCAGCGCGAACTGCGCGGCCTTTTTTTGTCGTCGCCACATCCCCGAAGCGCGGGAAAGCGCCTTGGAAATGTCCGGCGCGTCACTGCGGCATCCATGCCGCCTGTCACAGGCGCGACAAACGCGACACAGCCCAGGTTCCCGGGCGCTCGACATGTCCCTGAAACGGCGTGAATTACAGCCTGTGCGGACTGGCCCGGGCGTTGCTTTGCAAGCTCAGGCTCCCCACCGGTCGCAACTCCCACGCCCATGGACACGTCAAGGACACCGATCAAGCTGACCCAGGACGGCCGCCGAGTAGAAGTGGTCGGCCGTGCCATCTGTCTCGATGGCCGCCGCGAGGCGGACGCCCTGACGCCGGTGCACCGGCACCCGAACCGCGCCGCCATCTGGCGGGCGGTGCCGGATGCCACCCACATGGCCGGCCGGGTGCCGCTCACCGCCCAGGAAGCGGCCCAGGCCCAGGCCGCACTGGACGCCGCCCGGGCGGCCTATGAAGCAAGCCCGCTGGCCATTGCGGAGCGGATCCGCCACGCCGCGGACGACATCCTGAAGCTGCGCATCGATGAATGAGGCGCCGTGCCGGCGCGTGGAGCAGGGCCCATGATCCACGTACTCGAAGTGCCGCAGCAAGGCCGTGCGCAGGCGTGGTTCGCCTTCGACGAGACCGACCTGATCGGCAAGATTCGCGCCGCGCGGGCGCGGCCGGACGGGCAGCTGCATGCCGTGGCCAGCCCGCGCGAACTGCTGGCCGCCAGCGGCCAGGCGCCGGACACGGCGCCGCCCTGGATCGCGGCACTGGCGCAGCTGCACGGCTGGGACACGCCGCTGTATCGCGCCGACGCCTTGCTGGGGGAGGGGATTTATCAGGCCGAACCGGTCAGCGAGCTGCGCGCCTGCGTCGCGGCACTGGTCGACACGCTGCAGACCTGCCGCGTGTACCCGGACGACCAGACAGCCCTCGATGCGCTGTACCGCGATCCGCTGTACCAGGGGCGCGACGGCTTCTACGCCCACATGGCCCTGCGGGAACAGCTGATCGCGCTGGAGGTGCTGGCGGATGATTTGTGAACGCACGGCGCGCCAGCGCAGGCGGCCTGCCCGCAGGCAGCGGGCCTGAACACCTTGCCCATCCGGATCGGGAGCCGCCCATGAGCAGCATCTTCATCAACATCACCAAATCCGGGGCGCTGGAAAAGTCGCCCATCGACAAGGCGGTCACCCGCGTGGCCGTGGCCTTGGCCCGCCAACGCCTGCAAGGCGCCTTGCCCGCCGGCCCGAGTCTGGAGATCACGTTCCTGCTGGCGTGCGCGGACCTGCAGCCGGATTTCGAGGGCATGCGCATGGGCGGTTACACGGCCGACGACCCGGTGCTGCGCTTCCACGCCGCCGTGCCGGCGCAGCTGGCTCACTCGACGCTGGCGCCGCGTTACGTGGCGGCGGTGCTCGATGACGTGCTCGGCAACGCCCACGACTATTTCGCCGAGCGACAAATACCCTTCGACAGCCCGGCGTGGCGCCGCGTGTTCGACGCCGCAGCCGTGCACGGCGAAGACCTCTCGGACCTGACCGAAGCGGCGCTGCCGGCGTTCTGAGCAGGCTGCGTGGCCTGATGGCTGCGGGCGGGGAGGGGGAGGATTCGGCCCGAGGGCGGGCCTCCCACGGGCGCTGTGTTGTGGGAGCGGCGCCCTCGCCGCGAATCTTCTGTCATGGTCAAGTTTCAGTGGACACCGGGATAGGGGATTTCAGGTGGTGGCTTTCTCGTAGTCGGCCGGGGAACGGTAGCCGAGGGTGGAGTGCAGCCGGTGGGTGTTGTAGAAGCCGACGATGTAGTGGGTGACGTCGGCGATGGCTTCGTTGGGATTGGCGTAGCGGC
>NZ_JACIZD010000017.1 GCF_014359565.1 Immundisolibacter sp.
CTGGCCATCGTGGACGGTCTGACGGATGCCGTGACGCAGCCCAAGCCGCCGTGGCGTGAGCGCAAGGAAACGTACATCGAACACCTGCGCACGGCCCCGCTGCCGGTGCTGCGCGTCTGCGCGGCCGACAAGCTGCACAACCTGCGCTGCATCAGGGCCGACTACCGCGTCCACGGCCCTGCGCTGTGGCGCCGCTTCAACGCCGGCCCGGCGGACACCTGCTGGTACTACAGCGCAGTCACCGACACGCTGGCTGCCGCCGGGGCGCCCGATGGCCTGGTGAATGAACTGCGTGACGTGCTGGCTGCCTGTGCGGCGGCGGGGGTCTTCGAGGGTTAAGCCGGCGCCAGTCGGGCGGGGGATGCCCCCTAGTTCGGGCGGGATAGGCCGGTGTCAGCGCCCGATGCCGCTCGCCAGGCCCGACTGGGCCTTCAGGGCTTCCAGTCGCCCGAGATGCGCGCGGCGCCCGCCGGGATGGCCTGCACCCGGCGCGGTTCGTCAGTCCCCGGACGCAGTGTGCAGTGTCCGGGATTTGTCGGCGTCCAGGCCCGCCGACCCACCCTGATGGTGGCCGGCCTAGAAGCCGTGGCCGAACTCGGCCATGAAACGGCGCTCGAAGTCCTCGCGCGTGAAGTGGTGGTTTTGCGTGCCGTGGTGCTCGATCTTGAGCGCGCCCAGCAGCGCGGCGATGCGCCCGGTGGTTGGCCAGTCCAGTTCGTGCAGCAGGCCGTATAGCAGGCCGGCGCGGTAGGCATCCCCGCAGCCGGTGGGATCGTTCACCGCAGCCGGCGTCACGGCCGGAATGTCGATGCGGTGGCCGCCGGTATAGATGCTGGAGCCCTTGCCGCCGCGGGTGACGATCAGCGCCTCGACGCGCTTGGCGATGTCGCCGGCCGACAACTCGGTACGTGTCTGCAGCAGTTCGATTTCGTAATCGTTGACGGTGATCCAGGTCGCCTGGTCGATGAAGCCGAGCAGGTCGGCCTTGTCGAACAGCGGCAGCCCCTGGCCGGGATCGAAGATGAACGGCACGCCGGCCTCGGCGAATTCCCGTGCGTGCAGCAGCATGCCCTCGCGGCCGTCCGGGGCGACGATGCCGATGTCCACGTCCTGCACGTCGGCCAGCGAGTTGCGATGCGACTCGTTCATGGCGCCGGGGTGAAAGGCGGTGATCTGGTTGTCGTCGAGGTCGGTGGTGATGAAGGCCTGGCCGGTGTAGCTGCCGGGCACCTGCGTCACGTGCCGGCGGTCGATGCCATTTTTGTCCAGCCAGTCGAAGTAGGGGCCGAAGTCCTCGCCGACGGTGGCCATCGGCAGCGGATCGCCACCCAGCAACTTCAGGTTGTAGGCGATGTTGCCGGCGCAGCCGCCGAACTCGCGGCGCATCTGCGGCACCAGGAACGACACGTTCAGGATGTGTACCTGGTCCGGCAGGATGTGGTTCTTGAAGCGGTCCTGGAACACCATGATGGTGTCGTAGGCCATCGAGCCGCAGATCAGTGCCCGCAATGCAGTCTCTCCGATGAGTGAATGGCCGCCGCTCAGGCCGGACGCCAGGCCAGGTCCGGCTGGCGCGCGGCGCGCACCTCGTCCAGCCGCCGCACCGGCAGCGTGTGCGGGGCGCCGTGCAGCAGGTCGGGTTGTTCGCGTGCTTCCCGGGCAATCTGGATCAGCGCCTCGACGAAGCCGTCCAGCATGTCACGGGTCTCGGTCTCGGTCGGCTCGATCAACAGGCATTCGGGCACCAGCAGCGGGAAATACACGGTCGGCGCGTGGTAGCCGTAGTCGAGCAGGCGCTTGGCGACATCCAGCGCACTGACGCCCAGCTCCTGTTTGGAACGACGCAGGGTGACGATGAACTCGTGGCTGGCGCGCCGGTTGGGGAAGGCCAGCTCAAAGCCGGCCTCGCGCAATCTGGCCTGCAGGTAGGCCGCGTTCAGGGTGGCGAATTCGGCCACGCGGCGCATGCCCTCGCGGCCCAGCAGGCGGATGTAGACCCAGGCGCGCAGCAGGATGCCGGCGTTGCCGGCAAAGGCCGACAGGCGGCCGATGCTCTGCGGCCGGTCGGCCTCGGTCAGCCAGCGGTAGCGATCACCCTCGCGCGCCACCATCGGCACCGGCAGGAACGGCAGCAGACGCTCACTGACGCCGACCGGGCCTGCGCCCGGCCCACCGCCGCCGTGCGGCGTGGCGAAGGTCTTGTGCAGGTTAAGGTGCACCACGTCGAAGCCCATGTCGCCCGGGCGCGCGTGACCCAGGATGGCGTTCAGGTTGGCGCCGTCGTAGTACAGCAGGCCGCCGGCTTCGTGTACCACGCGCTGAATGTCCGAAATCTGGCGTTCGAACACGCCCAGCGTCGACGGGTTGGTCAGCATCAGGCCGGCCGTGTGCGGGCCGACGGCGGCGCGCAGGGCGGCCAGGTCCACGTCGCCCTGCGCGTCAGTCGGGATTTCGCGCACCTGATAGCCACACATCACGGCCGTGGCGGGGTTCGTCCCGTGCGCCGCGTCCGGCACCAGGATTTCGCGCCGCGCGCTGTCGCCGCGGCTGCGGTGATAGGCCTCGATCATGGCGATGCCGGCCAGCTCGCCCTGGGCGCCGGCCAGCGGCGTCAGCGACACGCCGGCCATGCCGGTGACGCGCGCCAGGATGTCCTGCAATTCCCACAGGCAGGCCAGAAAGCCTTGTCCGGTGGCGGCGGGCGCCAGCGGGTGGCGGTCGCGCAGCACCGGCCGCAGGGCCAGCTCGTTGGCCGCCCGCGGGTTGTACTTCATGGTGCAGGAGCCCAGCGGATAGAAATGCGTGTCGATCGAGAAGTTCTTCTGCGACAGGCGCGTGTAGTGGCGCACCGCCTGCAGTTCGGATACTTCCGGCAGCGGCGGCGGACTGGTGCGCAGCAAACCGGCAGGCAGATCGTCGGGGGGCGGGGCCGGGGCGACCTGGGCGCCATTGGCCCGGCCGGCGATGGATTGGTCGAAGATCAGCATGGGAACAGCGACATGCGGGCACCGGCCGGGGATTCAGGCACGCGCCGGGTCGGTCGAGGCAGGCCTTGCGCCGCCCACGCCACGACCGCCGACACACGAGGGGACTGGCGCGCCCTAGAGGATTCGAACCTCTGACCTTTGGCTTCGGAGGCCAACACTCTATCCAGCTGAGCTAAGGGCGCGGGGAGGCGCAGTTTAGCAGGATGTCCGGGGCCGGCGGCGCGCGGTGGCCAGGCTTGACGGCACGCAAGACACCCCACGCTTGTGATCGTGGCTGGCCGGTGGCCGTTATACTTGCGCGGCTGCCCGTGCAGTTGCCCCCGTGATCCCCCGTTCCAGCAAGGAGTCTTTGTGAACGCCCATTCCGCCCCGGCTGGCGACAATTCCGCCAGCGCCTTCACCGTTGTTCTGCTGTCCCTGGTTGCCCTCACGTTCCTGATTGCCGGCATCGCCGTGTTCGCGGTCGGCGCCATGCGCCCGTCCAAGGTGGATCCGAGCGTCGCCGCCCTGGCCAACGAGCGCATCAAGCCGGTCGGTGAAGTGCAGATCGGCGGTCCCGGCGCGCCGGCTGGTGGCATGGCCGCCACCGCAGCGGCCGATGCCGGACCGGTCGATGGCGCCGCCGTGTATCAGCAGGCCTGCTTCTCCTGCCACGCTTCCGGTGTCGCCGGCGCGCCCAAGCTCGGCAGCGCCGAAGACTGGACGCCGCGCATCGCGCAGGGTATCGAGGTGCTGCACCAGCACTCGCTGCAGGGCATCCGTGCCATGCCGCCCAAGGGCGGTTTCATGAACCTGAGCGACGCCCAGGTTCAGGCCGCGGTCGATTACATGGTGGCGCAGGTCAAGAAATAAGCCGCGCCGCGGTTATCGCGGCCAAAAAAAGGCGGGGTCGGCATTGCCGGCCCCGCCTTTTTCATGTGGCCGCTTTCGGGCTGGGGCTTCAGCCGTTGTAGCGGCGCAGCACCAGGGTGGCGTTGGTGCCACCGAAGCCGAAGCTGTTCGACATCACCGTATCCAACCGCACACCGTCGCGCAATTTGCGCACCAGCGGGAGGCCTTCGGCCGCCGGATCGAGGCGCTCGATGTGTGCGGACGGGGTGATGAAGCCGCCGCGCATCATCAGCAGGCAGTAGATGGCCTCGTGCACGCCGGCGGCGCCCAGCGAATGGCCGGTCAGCGACTTCGTGGAACTGAATGCCGGAACCTGTTCTCCGAACACCTCGCGCACGGCCTCCAGTTCGCGGCTGTCGCCGACCGGCGTGCTGGTGCCGTGGGTGTTCAGATAATCGATGTCCGTGAGCGGAATGTCGCCCAGCGCCTGACGCATGCAGCGCACCGCGCCCTCGCCGGACGGCTGCACCATGTCGAAGCCGTCCGAGGTGGCGCCATAGCCGATCAGCTCGCCATAAATCTTGGCGCCGCGGGCCAGCGCGTGATCAAGGGCCTCCACCACAACGATGCCGCCGCCGCCGGAGATGACGAAGCCGTCGCGATCGGCATCGTAGGCACGGGAGGCGACCGCGGCGCGGTCGTTATAGGCGGAAGACAGTGCGCCCATGCCGTCGAACAGCACCGATTCGGTCCAGTGCAGTTCCTCGCCACCGCCGGCGAATACCACGTCCTGCTTGCCGGCCTGGATCAGTTCAGCGGCGTTGCCGATGCAGTGGGCGGAGGTGGCGCAGGCCGACGAGATGGAATAGCCCACGCCCTTGATCTTGAAGGCGGTGCCCAGGCAGGCGGCGACCGTGCTCGACATGGTGCGCGGCACCATGTACGGCCCAACGCGACGGGCGCCTTTCTCGCGCAGGGTGTCTGCTGCCAGCACGGTGTTGGCGGTCGAGGCGCCGCCGGATCCGGCAACCAGGCCGGTGCGCGGATTCGAAACCTCGGCTTCGGTCAGTCCGGCGTCGACGATGGCCTCGACCATTGCGATGTGCGCGTAGGCGGCGGCATCACCCATGAAGCGCAGCAGCTTGCGGTCGATGTGTTCCTCGGGCGAGATGCGCAGCGGCCCGTGCACCTGGCTTCGAAAGCCCAGTTCGCGGTATTCCTCGCTGAACTCGATGCCGGAACGGACTTCGCGCAGCGAGTCTGCGACCTGTGCCTGGGTGGTGCCGATGCTGGACACGATGCCCAGCCCGGTGATGACGACGCGTCTCACGGTGTGCTCTCGAAGGAATTGGTGAACAGTCCTACTCGCAGGCCACTGGCGGTATAGATGGGGTTGCCATCGACCGCCACGGTGGCATCGGCGATGCCCATGAACAGCTTGCGCTGGATCACGCGCTTCATGTGGATGTGGTAGCTGACCAGGCGCGCGGCCGGCGTGACTTCGCCGCCGAACTTCACTTCGTCGGCGCCCAGCGCTCGCCCGCGACCCGGGCCGCCGATCCAGCCCAGATAAAAGCCGACCAGCTGCCACATGGCGTCCAGCCCCAGGCAGCCGGGCATGACCGGATCGCCCTGGAAATGACAGCCGAAAAACCACAGGTCCGGCCGTACGTCCAGTTCGGCGCGAATCTCGCCGCGGCCGAACTGGCCGCCGTGGTCGCTGATGTACGTGATGCGGTCGAACATCAGCATGGGCGGCAGCGGTAGCTGCGCGTTGCCAGGGCCGAACAGCTCGCCGCGCGCGCAGCGCAGCAGCTGGTCATGGCTGAAGGAGTCCACGCGCTGCGCGACGGCGGATGTTTCGGTCACAGTGTCTTCCGTGGCAAGGGGCTGTAGAGACATTCACAGCCAGGCGTGGTTGCGGCAAAAAACGGCATGATTATACGCACCCGCCGATGGCGGGCCGGGCCGCCAGCGGTTGCAAACCCCTGACGGCCTTGCCGGTCGGTGGCCCGGCTGGCCGCCCGGCGCCGGATTTACAGTCCCAGCTGCCCCCACAGCTCGTCCACCCGCGCCTTGACCGCCGCGTCCATCCGAATCGGCCGGCCCCACTCGCGCGTGGTCTCGCCGGGCCATTTGTTGGTGGCATCCAGGCCCATCTTGGAGCCCAGGCCCGGCTGCGGCGAGGCGAAATCGAGCGTGTCGATCGGTGTGCGCTCGGCCAGCAGGATGTCGCGGGCCGGGTCGACGCGGGTGCTGATGGCCCATACCACGTCCTGCCAGCTGCGCACGTCGATGTCCTCGTCCACCACTACGACGAACTTGGTGTACAGGAACTGGCGCAGCACCGACCAGACGCCGAACATCACCCGCGCCGCGTGCCCCGGGTACTGCTTGCGGATCGACACCAGCGCCACCCGGTACGAGCAGCCCTCCGGCGGCAGGTAGAAGTCCACCACTTCCGGGAATTGCCGGCGCAGCAGCGGCACGAACAGCTCGTTCAGCGCCGCCCCGAGCATGGCCGGCTCATCGGGCGGGCGGCCGGTGTAGGTGCTGTGGTAGATGGCGTCGCGGCGGCGGGACAGGCGCTGCACGGTCAGCACCGGGTAGCGTTCGGTTTCGTTGTAGTAGCCGGTGTGATCGCCAAACGGGCCCTCGTCGGCCAGCTCGCCGGGCCGGATCACGCCCTCGAGCACGATCTCGGCATGCGCCGGGACGGCAAGGTCGCTGTCGGCGCAGGTCAGCAGCTCGGTGCGCTCGCCGCGCAGCAGGCCGGCGAACTGGTACTCGGACAGGCCGTCGGGAATCGGCATCACCGCCGCCAGCAGCGTGGCCGGGTCGGCACCGATCACCACCGCCACCGGAAACGGCTCGCCGGGCCGCGCCGCCTGCCAGGCCTGGTAGTCGAGCGCGCCGCCGCGGTGCGCCAGCCAGCGCATGATCAGCCGGTTGCGGCCGAGCAGTTGCTGGCGGTAGACGCCGAGGTTGTGCCGCCCGCCGTGCGGCCCGCGCGTGACCACCAGGCCCCAGCTCAGCAGCGGCGCGGCATCGTCCGGCCAGCAGGTCTGGATGGGCAGGCTGCCCAGGTCGACTGCTTCGCCCTCGAACACCTGTTCCTGAACGGGTCCGCTGCCGACGCGCCGCGGACGCATGGCCAGCGCCTGCCGGTAGATGGGCAACTGTCGCCAGGCCTCGCGCAGGCCGCCGGGCGGTTGTGGTTCGCGCAGCATGGCCAGTTGCTCGCCAAGTTCCCGCAGGTCGGCGACCGTCTCGCGCCCCAGGCCAAGTGCTACGCGCCGCACGCTGCCGAACAGATTGGCCAGCAGCGGCATGGCGTGGCCGACCGGGCGCTCGAACAGCAGCGCCGGGCCGCCGGCCCGCAGCACGCGGTCGCAGATTTCGGTGACTTCCAGGCGCGGGTCGACCGGCACGGCGATGCGCTTGAGCTCCCCCAGCGCCTCCAGGCGGGCGATGAAGGCGCGCAGATCGCGGCTCACGGATTCATCCCGTAGTGGGCGGCAATGCCGGCGAACACCGCGGCACCGAACCAGTTGTTGGCTACGAAGGCCCTGAAGCAGGCGGCCGGATCGCGGTGCCGGGCGAGGTACTGGTGGTGCAGCGCGGTCAGCGCCGCCAGGCCAAGCCCGCCGTAGAACCAGGGCCCCAGGCGGGCGTTCCAGCCGACCAGTGCCAGCGTGGCCAAGGCACTTGCCTGCAGCACGCCGATGATCAGCCGGTCGTCCTCGCCAAACAGGATGGCGGTCGACTTGACGCCGACCTTGATGTCGTCGGCGCGGTCCGCCATGGCGTAGAAGGTGTCGTAGGCGACGGTCCAGAACACGTTGGCGATCAGCAGCAGCCAGGCGATGGGCGGCACCTTGTCCTGCACCGCGGCATAGGCCATCGGGATGCCCCAGCCGAAGGCCAGCCCCAGATAGATCTGCGGCAGGTGCGTCAGGCGCTTGCCGAGTGGATAGGTCACGGCCAGCAGGGCGCCGATCACGGCCAGTTCCTGGGTGCGCCGGTTCAGGGTGAGCACCAGCGCCAGCGATGCAATCAGCAGCAGCACGCAAATCACCAGCGCCTCGGCTGGCCGGATGGCGCCGCGCGCCAGCGGGCGGTTGCGCGTGCGTTCCACATGGCGGTCGACATCGCGGTCGAGGTAATCGTTGATGGCGCAGCCGGCCGAGCGCATGGTCAGCACGCCGGCCGTGAACACGGCCAGGATCTTCGGATCCGGCAGGCCGTTGCTGGCCAGCCACAGCGCCCACCAGGTCGGCCACAGCAGCAGCAGGCTGCCGATCGGCCGGTGCAGGCGCGTCAGCTCGGCATAGGCTTGCAGGTGCGCGGCCAGCCACCGCCAGGCGGTCATGGTCTTACACCTCGCCGTAGGCCAGGCCGCGGCCCAACCAGCGGTCGATGAGCCTTGGCACCGCCTCGGGGGCTTCCTGTTCCAGGCGGCTCGCCAGCGCCGGCAGGCGCGTCAGCAGCGCCCGGTCTCGCTCCAGGTCAGCCACGCGCAGGTTGATGGCGCCGGTCTGGCGCGTGCCCAGCAGCTCCCCCGGGCCGCGCAGGTCAAGGTCGCGACGGGCGATCTCGAAGCCGTCGCCGGTCTCGCGCATGGCCGCCAGCCGCGCGCGCGCCTCGCCGGACAGCGGCGGCTGATAGAGCAGCACGCAGCGGCTGTGGGCGCTGCCGCGTCCCACCCGGCCGCGCAGCTGGTGCAGCTGGGCCAGGCCCAGCCGCTGGGCGTGATCGATCACCATCAGTGTGGCGTTGGGCACGTCCACGCCGACCTCGATCACGGTGGTGGCAACCAGCAGGTCGATTTCGCGGCGCTGGAAGGCGCCCATGACGGTTTCCTTGTCGCGGCTTTTCATGCGCCCGTGCAGCAGGCCGATGCGCAGCTGCGGCAGCGCCGCCGTCAGCTCCGCGGCCGTCTCGGTGGCGGCCGACAGGGCGAGTGCTTCCGATTCCTCGATCAGCGGGCAGACCCAGTAGGCCTGCTCGCCGCGGGCGCAGGTGGCGGCAATGGCGGCCAGCAGTTCGTCCTTGCGCCGGCGCGGCACGGCCAGGGTCTGTACCGGCGTGCGACCGGGCGGCAGCTCGTCGATGACCGAGGTGTCGAGGTCGGCGTAGAAGGTCATGGCGAGCGAGCGCGGGATGGGGGTGGCGGTCATGATCAGCTGGTGCGGCGCCTGCGCGCCGTCGTCGCCCTTGGCGCGCAGGGCCAGGCGCTGGTGCACGCCAAAGCGGTGCTGTTCGTCGATCACCACCAGACCTAAGCGCGCAAAGCGCACATCGTCCTGGAACAGCGCGTGCGTGCCCACCACCAGCGGCGCGCGGCCGGATTCGATGCCCTCCAGGATGCTCGCCCGCGCGCGTCCGCCATGGCGCCCGGCCAGCCACACCGGATCGATGCCCAGCGGCGGCAGCCAGCGGCAGAAGTTTCGAAAATGCTGCTCGGCCAGCAGTTCGGTCGGCGCCATGATGGCCGCCTGCCAGCCGGCCTCGACCGCCTGCAGCGCGATCGCCGCTGCCACCAGCGTCTTGCCGGAGCCCACATCCCCTTGCAGCAGACGCAGCATGGGATGGGGTTTGGCCAGGTCCGCCAGGGTCTCGTCGATGACGCGCTGCTGGGCGGCGGTGAGCGCGAACGGCAGCGATTCGAGCAAGCGCCCGCGCAGCGCGCCGCTGGCGGCAATCGGTGGCGCCCGGCGGGTCTGGCGCTGGCGCCGCCGCTGACGCAGGCTCAGGTGATGCGCCAGCAGTTCCTCGAGCGCCAGCCGGTGCAGGGCCGCCGGGCGCTGGTCGAGCGCGGCCGTGGCCGACGGCTGGTGCAGGCAGCGCAGCGCGCTTGGCAGGTCCGGCAGCTGTTGCGCCGTGCGCAGGCCAACCGGCAGCAGCTCCGGCAAAAATTGTTCGCAGCGCGCCAGCGCCGCGCCGATCAGGCGTCGCAGCGTGGCCTGCGTCAGGCCGGCGGTGGTCGGATAGACCGGCGTCAGCGTGGACTGCGGCAGCGGCTCGTCGGCGCCGTTGGGGAGCAGCCGGTACTCGGGGTGGACCATCTCCAGCCGAAATGGCCCGGACCGGACCTCGCCATAACATTCCAGCCACACGCCGGCTTGCAGCTGCTGCAACTGCGGCGGGCGGAAGTGGAAGAACCGCAGCGTGATGCCGGCCGGCGGGTCGACCAGGCTGACCAGCAGCGCACGCCTGCGCCCCTGGCTGAGTTCGGCCGCTTCGATGCGACCTCGGATCAGCGCTTGCTGGCCCTCGCGCAGACTGGCGATCGGCACCAGCTGGCTGCGGTCTTCATAACGCAGCGGCAGGTGCAGCAGCAGGTCGGCCGGCTGGGTGATGCCCAGCAGCGCCAGTCGTCCGATGAGCGCGGACCCCACCCCCGGCAGCGCGGCCAGGGCCGACGCCGCGGCAGCGGGCCGGCTGGCTGCGGCGGTAGCCATTCGCGAGTCGAGCGCTGCAGGTCAGCCCAGCACCAGGATGGCGTCGGCCTCCACCGCCGCGCCACGCGGCAGGGCCGCCACGCCCAGCGTCGCCCGGGCCGGGTAGGGCGGCTCGAAGTAGCGCGCCATGACCGCGTTCACGGTTGCGAAATGGGACAGGTCGGTCAGGTAGATGGTGATCTTGACCGCCTGGCGCAGCGTGCCGCCGGCTGCCTCGGCGACGGCCTTCAGGTTCTCGAACACGCGCACCGCCTGCGCCTCGATGTCGCCGCCGATCAGCTCGCCGCTGACCGGATCCAGCGGAATCTGCCCGGACAGGTACACCGTGCTGCCGGCCCGGATGGCCTGCGAATAGGGGCCGATGGCAGCCGGGGCACGGTCGCTGGTGACGGCGTTCAAAGACATGGATCAGCCTCGCTTGCGGGTGATGCGGCGCACGGACTTGAGCGTGCGCAGCCGTTTCATGATGCGCGCCAGGTGGACCCGATCGCGGACTTCGAGCGTGAAATCGTCCACCGCATGGATGCCGTCGCGGTTGTTCAGCTGCACGTTGGCGATGTTGCAGTCCATGTCGGCGATGGCGGCGGCCAGGGTCGCCAGCTCGCCGCGCTGGTCGACCACCTCGACGCGAATGTCGACCGGAAAGCGGGCGTCGCCGGCCGGCTGCCATTCGACATCCAGCCACTTGTCGGGCTGCTTGGCGAACTCGGCGGTGCTCGGACAGCCATCGACGTGGATCACCACGCCGCGCCCGGCGCTGACGTAGCCACGAATCGGGTCGCCCGGGATCGGTCGGCAGCACTTGCCGTAGCTGACCACCAGGCCCTCGGTGCCCTTGATGGCCAGCGGTGCACTGTGGCCATCCTTGCCGACCAGCCAGCGCGGCGCCACCCGCGCCAGGGCCCGGCGCAGACCGGAGCGCGGCGGGCGGCCCGTGGTCTGCGGCGTGCCGCTGACCAGGTGCGTGGCCACCACCGCCGCCAGGCGCTTGCCCAGGCCCACATCCTCCAGCAGGTCGTCCATCGCCTTGGCGCTGAACTCGCGCAGCAGGCCGGCAATGTGCGCCTCCGGGATCTGCGCCATCGGCGTACCCAGGCGTGCCAGTTCGATCTCCAGCAGGCGTCTGCCGAGCTCCACCGCCTTCTGGTGATCGATGTTCTTCAGGAAATGCCGGATGGCGGCGCGCGCCTTGCCGGTGACGACGAAGCTGAGCCAGCTCGGGTGCGGCGTGGCGGTGCGGGCGGTGATGATCTCGACCGTCTGGCCGGTTTCGAGCGCGCTGCTGAGCGGCGCCAGGCGCCGGTCGATACGCACCGCCACGCAGTGGTTGCCGATGTCCGAATGCACCGCGTAGGCGAAATCCACCGCCGTGGCGCCGGCCGGCAGGGCCAGGATGCGGCCCTTGGGCGTGAACACGTAGACCTCGTCCGGGAACAGGTCGACCTTGACCGAGTCCAGGAAGTCCTGCGGATCACCGGCGTTGCGTTGCAGCTCCAGCAGGCTCTGCAGCCACTCGCGGGCGCGCTGCTGGGGCCGGCCGCCGCCGCTCGGGTCCTTGTAGGACCAGTGCGCGGCGACGCCCTCGTTGGCCACGCGGTCCATTTCCTCGGTACGGATCTGGATTTCGGCCGGCACGCCGTAGGGCGTGAACAGCGCCGTGTGCAGGGACTGGTAGCCGTTGGTCTTGGGAATGGCGATGTAGTCCTTGAAGCGCTGCGGCAGCGGCTTGTAGGTGTTGTGCACCACGCCGAGCACCCGGTAGCAGTCGTCGACCGTCTCGACCACGATGCGCAGCGCGTACACGTCGTACACCTCGCTGAGCGGAATGCGGTCCTCGCGCATCTTCTGGTAGACGCTGTACAGGTGTTTCTCGCGGCTGACCAGGCGGTAGCGGATGCCGGCCGCGTCCAGGCTGTGCCGCAGCGCGGTCTCGATCTTGCCGACCAGGTCGTGGCGGTTGCCACGGGCCCGGCGCAGGGCCTCGTCCAGCACCCGGCTGCGCAGCGGATACAGCGCCACGAAGCCCAGTTCCTCCAGTTCGCTGCGCAGCTGGTGCATCCCCAGGCGATTGGCGATCGGGGCGTAGATGTCCAGGGTTTCGCGGGCGATGCGCCGCCGCTTGTCGGGCTCCAGATGGCCCAGGGTGCGCATGTTGTGCAGGCGGTCGGCCAGCTTGATCAGCATCACCCGCAGGTCGCCGGCCACCGCCAGCATCATCTTGCGAAAGTACGCCGCCTGCGCCTGCTCGCGGGTTTCGAAGCGAATCTGCGTCAACTTGGTGACGGCATCCACCAGCGCGGCCACTTCCTCGCCGAACTGCTCGGCGATCTGCGCGCGGGTGGCGGCAGTGTCCTCGATGACGTCGTGCAGCAGCGCTGCGCACAGCGTGTCGCCGTCGACGTGCAGGTCGGCCAGGATTTCGGCCACCGCCAGCGGGTGGGCGATGTAGGGCTCGCCGGTCTTGCGCTGCTGGCCGGAATGGGCCTGGGCGCCGAAGGCGTGGGCACGCCGCACGGCGGCGACGTCGTCCGGCGGCAGGTAGGCAGCTAGCCTGCGGGCCAGCGACTCGATGCCGCTGGCCTGGATGGCGGGTGCCGGTGCGCTCAGGGCTCCTCGTCCGCCGTGGGGGCGGACCCCTCGGTGGGGGGATGGGTGAGGTCGACGTGGGCGGCGGCGTCGAGTGCCTGCTCCCAGCCGGTGGCGGCGCGCTGCGCGGCCAGCTCCTCGGCGGTCAGGAACAGGTGCAGTTCCTCGGGCTCCAGCACGCTGCGGTCGATCTTGCCGGCGGCGATTTCGCGCAGCGCGATCACCGTCGGCTTGTCGTTTTCCGCTTCCACCAGCGGCGCGCGCCCCAGCGACAGCTGGCGCGCCCGGCGTGCTGCCATCAGCACCAGATCGAAGCGGCTTTCGGCGTTGGCGAGGCAGTCTTCAACAGTGATACGGGCCATGCAGGGAACCTGAAAAGACACAAAAATGACAGTCTAGTCTATCAGGTACCGTCAACTGCCTGTTCTGCGGCGCCCGGCATCCGGCAGGGCCGCCCGTCCGCACTGCGTTCAGGCGTCGATCTGGCATACGAAATCCTCGAACTTGCCGCCCGGCGAACGCGGTATGTCGGCAACCGCCTGCAGCACGATCTGGAACGGGTGGCCGAGCCGGCTTTGCAGCATCTGCCGCAAGGCGCTTTCTTCGGCCGGCTTCAGAGGCCGGGCGGTGACGAGGTCCACCTCGATCCGCTCGATGGCCGTCTGACGCAGACGGAACTGACGCACCGGCGCGACGGCCAGCCAGTCATCGGCCGGAAACGATGGCCAGTGCCGGCTGCCATCCGGCAGGCGCAGCAGATTGCGCGCCCGGCCGTGAATGCGCCGCAGCACCGGCAGGCCGCGCCCGCACGGGCACGGCGGGCCTACCTCGGCAAAGTCGCCGATCGCATAGCGGATCAGCGGCATGGCGAAGTTGTGCAGCGTGGTCAGCACCACCTCGCCGGTAGCGCCCGCAGCGCACGGTTGGCCGGCGGCGTCCAGCACCTCGACCAGCAGATGCTCGGCCTGCACGTGGTAGTGCCCCTCCACCTGCGGGCATTGCAGGGCGATGTAGCCGGCTTCCTCGCAGCTGTAGACGTCGGCCAGGGGCAGGCCCCACACGTCCCGGCACAGGGCGCGCAGGTCATCCGGCAGCTGCTCGCCAAAGCTGCCGAGCCCGCGCAGGCGGGCCGGCCGCACGCCGCGATCGCGCGCCGCCAGCAGCAGGCCGCGCAGGTTGCTCGGATGCGTCAGCAGATAGTCCGGATCGTGCGCCAGCAGCCAGTCGAGCTGCTGATCGAGCGGCGTGTGGATGGGCAGCGTCACGGCCGGGCCGGTCCGGAACACCGCCTCGATGGCGCGGCCCCAGCCGGGCAGATGCGCGTCCGTCACTTGGGTACGAATGGCCGCGAAGGTGCCGGCGAAGTCGCGCCGCTGCCACAGGTGCTCGCGCAGGTTCAGCGCCCCGAAAAAGAAATGGCTGAGTTCGGTCTCGACGCCGCGCAGCGGCCGGCCGGTGGAGCCGGACGTGTGGTGCTCGATGAGCTGTCCGTGGTCGGCTGGCACGGCCCGGCTGTGCAGATCGTCACCCAGCGCCTGTACGTCTGCCCGGCGCAGCAGCGGCAGCTGCTGCCACGCGCCGGTCAGCGCCTGGGGAGCGTCCAGCGGCAGGCCGGCCAAGCGTTGGGCGTAGGCGGGGACGGTGTCGCGGGCGTGGCGCAGCAGCGCGGCGAGCTGGCGATAGCTCGCCTCGGCCAGTCGCGCGCCCGGCCACCATTCGCTTTGCGCCAGCTGGTAATGCACGGCCAGCAGGCTGGCGCCGACGCTGTCCGGCAGCGCCGGCCACTGCAGGCCGGTGACGGTCGAGCGCGGCAGCGCCTCAGTCACGCCGCCAGGCGACCACGCCGTTGGCGTCCTCGGTCAGTGCCTCGATATCGATGTGATACGCAAGGCCCGCCCGCTCGCCGGCCGGCCCGGCCAGGAAGCCTTCCAGGCGCGCCGTGCAGCCGGCAAAGCACAGCACGCCCGTGACCGTCAGGCGGCTGTCGGGCGCGCTCACGAAGCGGCCATCGACGATGTGCAGGTCCTGCGCCTTCAGCTCGTAGCGACCACTGGGCACCGTGATGGCGAGTTCGAGCGTGGCCCGCGCAGCATCGAAATCGACTTCCAGCGCGCCGTTTTCGAGGAAGGTGGTCGCCGCCATGCCGCCCTCGCCGGCCGTTGGCGACACCTGTCCGCCCAGCACGGAATAACGGGCCGCGCCGGTCGGAGTCTTGGTCAGTGGCTCGCCGGCGACGTAATAGATGGCGTTGCGCACGCCCTCGCCGCCGGTAATGTCGATGCCGCCATGGCGGCCGTCGCCGCCCGTGCGACCATGCCCCCAGCGACCCCAGGCGATCAGCCCGTCGTTGCCGGAATGGCCGACCGGCAGGTCCCAGGTCACGGTGCCGCCGTCGTCCCGAAATGCCCGCAGCCAGCCCAGGCCATCCACGCGCAGCGTGGCCGGCGGGTACAGGTGCACCGGCGGGTCATCCTGGGGCAGGCGAAAATCGTGCGCGATCGCCACCTGCCACACGGGTGCACCGTGCGGGGCGGTTTCGGATGCGTGCCCGCCGCTGGCCAGCAGCGCGGCGGCGATCGGCACTAGGCATGCGGTGGGATTCATTGCGCGTCTCCGGAATTGCGCGGCGCCAGCATCCGCAGCGCCAGCGCGATCACCACGGCGCTGCCCGACCACAGCGTGATCGGCGGCAAGCCGCCATACCACGCCGCCGGCGTGAGCCAACCGGGCACGCCGTAGCTCAGGTGCAGGCCGCCCAGCAGCATGCCCAGCACGCCGATCTTCTGCAGCAACTGCCAATAACGCGCCGACATCTGCGCACGTGCGCCGGGCAGCGAGCCGGCCAGGGGCGCCAGCAGCAGGAACCAGGCCAGCGCGCCCATCGCCATCGAGAATTCCGCCAGTGGCGTCAGCTCGAAAGCCTGCCGGAAAAACTGCCGGTAGTAGGCATAGTTCAGGATAGCCAGCGACATCACCACGTGCAGCGACGCCAGCGCAAAACCCATGATCCCGAAGTAGCGCCGTCGCCACAGGTAGCGCGCAAATCGTCCCGGTGCGAGGCGAGCCAATGGCCCCAGGGCGAGTGCGAGGGCCACCAGCCACAGCGCGCTCCAGGAAATTGCCTTGTTGAGCACGTACAGCGGAATGTGGCCGACAGTCCATGGTCCAAACACCACGTAACGGGTGGTTGCGTAGGCAAGCGTGAGCAACAGCAGCCCCGTCGGCAGGCCCAACAGGGCACCCAGCGCCGCGCCGTCACGGGTTTCCAGCGCGGCTTCGGACCGGCCGCTGTCGGTGTTCATCGGGCGCGCTCCTCCTGCGTCGCAGCCCCGTGGCTGCGCCGGGAAAGGTTAACCTACGAACATTCGCTGCGCCGTTGTCAACAAAAAGGAGACTGCATCATGGGTATCGAAGTCGGCGGGCTGCTGGGCCTGCTCATCCTGATTGCCGACGTGTGGGCCGTCATCAACGTGGTCCAGAGCGGGGCCGGCACCGGCGCCAAGGTGGGCTGGGTGGTGCTGATCCTGCTATTGCCGGTGCTGGGCCTGCTGATCTGGCTGATTGCCGGACCGCGGGGGTGAGCGGCGAGCCGCCGCTGGACCTGATCCGCCGCTACTACGCCGGCTGCAACGCCGCCGACCGCGCGGCCATGCAGGCCACGTTCTGCGATGACGTGGTGCATTACTTCACCCACCACGCGCCGGTTTGCGGCGCCGCGGCGCTGGCCGAGCACTGGGCGTGCATGCAGCCGCGCATCGGCGGCCACTGGACGGTGGATCACGGCATCGTGCAGGGTGACGAGGCGGTCATCGAATGGACGCTGCGCTGGACCCCACCCGGCGGCGCGCCGGAGCTGATGCGCGGCGCCGAGTGGTACCGCCTGCGCGACGGGCGCATCGGCGAGATCCGGGCCTATTACCTGAACCGTCATGCGCCTTATGAGCGCCGTCACTTCGAGCTGGATGGTTTCGACTACGCTGGCCGCGGCTACCCCGTACTGTCAGAGCAAGCTTTTTCAGGAGACCGCCTGTCATGACTGCCCAGTGCCCCCGCTGCGCCATTGCCTTGGCGGCCACCGAATTGCAGCAGGTGCCGGTGGCGCGCTGCCCGCGCTGCCGCGGCCTGTGGTTCGAGGCGCACGCCCTGCGCGCGGCGCGCGAAGCGGCCGATCCCGATCTGGCCTTTCTGGACGTCGAACTGTGGTCGGATGCCGAGCAGTTCCGTCATGCCCCGCGCAGCGGCCGCTGCCCGACCGGCGACGGCGCCCTGCATGCGCTCGAGTACGGCCGCACCGGGGTGACCGTGGACTACTGCGACGCCTGTTTCGGCGTGTGGCTGGACGAGGCCGAGTTCGAGCGCATCGTGAGCGCCCTGGAACACGAGGTGGACACCCGCCCGGCGTCGGAGTACCTGCGCGCCGCCCTGCACGAGGCCCGCCAGCTGCTGACCGGCCCGCAGCCGGTGCTGGACGAGTGGCGATCGCTGCGCAGCGTGCTCAAGTTGCTCGAATACCGGGTGCTGTCCGAGCACCCGGGCCTGCACCAGCGCCTGCTGGCGCTGCAGGCGGGCAATCCGTTTCGCTGAAGCGGTGCCCATAAGGCGCTGTTATAGAATGCCGGCCGCCTCGGCCAGCCGGCTGCCGCCCACGTCTTCACTGCGCCCGACGATCCATGCGCCACACCTGCGCCGCGCTTGCCCTGTTGTTGTGCCTGCTGGCTGCACCGGCCGCGGCCCGCGGCGTGTACGGCTGGGTCGAGTTCGCGGAATTGCACCTCGATGGCCAGCCGCTGAAGCTAAAGGCCAAGCTCGACACCGGCGCGCGCAGCTCCTCGCTGGATGCCACCGACATCACGCCCTTCGAGCGTGACGGCGGGCGCTGGGTGCGCTTTCGGGTCAGCCGATCGGGGCTTCAGGAAGCACCGCTCATGGAGCAGCCGGTGGTGCGTTACGTGCGCATCAAGCGCCACAGCGGTCCCTACGACCGCCGGCCGGTGATCCGCCTGCCGCTGTGCCTGGGCGACGAGCTGCGCACGGTCGAGGTCAACCTGACCGATCGCGGGCGCTTCATCTATCCGCTGCTGCTGGGGCGCAAGGCGCTGGCACGCCTGGCGGTGGTCGATCCGGCCCGTACCTTCGTCCGCGAGCCGCGCTGCCAGGCCGGTGTCAAAGGGGAGTAGTGTCCTGCGCAACCGGCATCTGCTGATCCTGTGCCTGCTGCTGGTTGCGGCCGGCGGCAGCCTTTTTCTGTACAAGTGGCTCGATCTTGGCGTGCCGATCAAGGCCGACAACGCCATCGGGGCCTGGACCGTGGAGGCGCGCATCCGCTTCACGGCGCAGTCCGGCAAACCGGTCAAGGTGCGCTTTGCGGTGCCGCTGCGCCCGCCCGGCTTTGCCCTGCTGGACGAGACCTTCGTGTCGAGCGGTTACGGTCTGTCGACGGCCGTGCAGGATGGCGACCGCGAGGCGCTGTGGGCCATCCGCCGCGCCCGCGGCGAGCAGGAGCTGTACTACCAGGCGGTGGTCTACCCGGCCCGCGACACGGCCCAGTCCAGCGGCTCGCGCCCGCCGCCGGTGGAGCCGCCGCAGTTCAGCGACGCGCAGGCCGCTGTGGTGACCAGCCTGGTCGAGCAGATTCGCGCCCACTCGGCGGACATCGCCACCTTCGCCGTCGAAACCCTGCAGCGGCTGGGTGCCCGCGACAACAGCGACATCAACCTGCTGCTGGCCGGTGATAACTCCCCGGAGCGCCGCGCCGAAGTCGCCGCCGGCATTCTGGCCACGGCCAATATCGCCGCCCGTCCGGTGTACGGCTTCCAGCTCCAGAAGGAAGGTCGGCGCCTGCCGCTGCTGACGCGCCTGGAAGTCCACAACGGCGAGCGCTGGCTGTCGTTTGACCCGCTGAGCGGCGCCCAGGGCCAACCGGACGATTTCCTGGTCTGGTCGCGCGGCAAGCCGCCGCTGCGCGACAGCGACGGCGTACGCCACCTGCGGCTCGAATTCTCGGCCGCCGAGAATACCTACGAGGCCCTGGCCGTGGCTCGTCAGCGCGCCGCCGAGCGCGGCTCACTGGCGCTGCAGTTCTCGCTGCTGAGCCTGCCGGTGCAGATGCAGATGGTGTACCGGGTGGTGCTGACCATGCCGCTGGGGGCGCTGATCATCGTGCTGCTGCGCAACGTGGTCGGCATCAAGGCCTTCGGCACCTTCGCGCCGATCCTGATCGCGCTGGCGTTTCGGGAAACCAGGCTTTTGAACGGCATCCTGCTGTTCACCGGCATCGTTGCGCTGGGTCTGGGCGCGCGCTTTTACCTGGAGCGGCTCAAGCTCCTGCTGGTGCCGCGCCTGGCCTCGGTGCTGACCGTGGTGGTGCTGATGATGGCGACCTTGAGCGTGCTGACCTACCAACTGGGCATCGGCGCCGGGCTGTCGGTGGCGCTGTTTCCGATGGTGATCCTGACCATGACCATCGAGCGCATGTCGATCGGCTGGGAAGAGGCCGGTCCGCGCGAGGCCCTGCAACAGGCCGGCGGCAGCCTGCTGGCGGCCTCGCTGGCGTACCTGGTGATGACCGAGCGGCAGGTGCAGCACCTGGTGTTCATGTTCCCGGAACTGCTGCTGATCGTGCTGGCCATCACGCTGGCCCTGGGCCGCTACACCGGCTATCGCCTGACCGAGCTGCGACGCTTCAAGGCACTGGCCGGATGATCACGTTCCCCTGGCAACGGGCTCGGGCGCTGCGCGCGCACGGCGTGCTCGGCATGAACCAGCGCAACGGGGACTTCATCGCCCGGGTCAACCCGCGCCGCCTGTATCCGCTGGTGGACGACAAGGTGCGCACCAAGACCTTGGCCCAGGCGGCCGGCATCCAGGTGCCGCAGCTGTACGGCCTGATCGCCATCCAGCACCAGGTCCTGCAGTTGCCCAAGCTGCTGGAGGGCCGCGAGGATTTTGTCGTCAAGCCGGTCAACGGCAGCGGCGGCAATGGCGTGCTGGTCATCGTCGGGCGTCGCAAGGGCCGCTACCGCAAGGCCAGCGGCGCTCAGCTGACCGAGGACGAACTCGAACACCACGTCTCGAACACCCTGTCGGGCCTGTACAGCCTCGGCGGGCAGCCGGACGCGGCGATGATCGAGTACCGCGTCAAGGTCGACCCGGTGTTCGAGCCGATCTCGCACCAGGGCGTGCCGGACCTGCGCACGGTGGTCTACAAGGGCTATCCGGTGCTGGCCATGGTGCGCCTGCCGACCGCGCTTTCGGACGGCAAGGCCAACCTGCACCAGGGCGCCATCGGTGCCGGGATCGACATCGCCAGCGGCCTGACCGGCCGCGGCGTCTGGCGCAACGAGGTGATCGACGAACACATCGACACCGGCAACCCGATCACCGGCGTGCAGGTGCCGCAGTGGGAGACGCTGCTGGAGCTGGCCGCCCGCTGCTACGACATCAGCGGCCTGGGCTATCTGGGCGTGGACTTCGTGCTGGACCGCGATTTCGGGCCGATGATGCTGGAGATGAACGCCCGCCCGGGTCTGAACATTCAGATCGCCAACCAGACCGGCCTGCTGCCGCGCCTGGCCACCGTGGACGCGCACGGCCGGGAAGGCGCCAGCGTGGCCGAGCGGGTGGCGTTTGCGCGGCAGCGCTTCGGGCGTCCCTGACCCGGGCCGCTGCCATGCGCCATCCGGGTGGCAGCGCCGCCCCGGCGCGAACGGCCGGGGCGGCGTCTGCCACGGACTACCAGCGCGCCTTGACCCCGCGCGTGTCCAGGTGCAGAAACGCGCCGTGGTAGGCATTGGGCGCGTAGGCCGACAGGCCGCCGATGAAGCGCTGCCAGCCGGCCTCGCCCTGCGCCGCGTCGACGATTTCAAACAGCAGCCGGGCATCTTCCCGATCATGGCGGCGGTCGCCGTTGAGGTCGTCCATGCGCCCGTCGCCGTCCTCATCGATGAACACGTCGGCCGCATCGCCCCACTGATGGCGGCTGAAACGGGTGTCGCCCAGCTGGCGGTTGTAGTGCGGCGTGCGATAGCCGCTCATCACGGTCAGGCCGCCGCTGGCGATGCCGGCGCGCGCAAAGCGCTCCATGGCCGCCTCCAGCGCCAGCGGCAGCCGCTCGCGCAGCGCCACGTAGCGCGGCCCGCGGGCCGCCTGCTTGCAGACGAATTGCCCGAGCTTCAGGTGCGGCGTCAGCGGCAGCTCGGCGCTGCGGGCATTGATCTCGATGAAACCTTCCGGCGGCCGGTACAGCGCCTGGCCGCCGGGGTGGTTCGGGTAATCGCCGATCAGGTAGCCGTTCAGCGCGCCGCCGCGCAGCGCCTGCCGCGGCGTGGTGACCAGCGCCGTGAAGCGCATCCGCGCCCCGTCGGCGCGTCGAACCTCCAGCGTGTAGGCGCCCGGCTTGCCGGGCGCGGTCCAGCGCCACTGGGCCGCGCCGAGGCGCTGGACCGCGCCGGCGCCGGCATCGAGCGTGAAGGTGCCGCTGTCGGGGTTCTCCACCTGCAAGGTGATGGCCTGCCCGGCGCTGGCCACCAGCGGGTTGACCGCCAGTCCAGAGCGCTCGGTGCCCCAGCGCACGCTGAAGCCGGCACCACCGGACGTGCCCGATGCCGGCGTCAACATGGCCAACTGCAGCGGCGCCGCCAGTGCCGGCATCACGCCGGCCAGGCCCAGTACGACGCAGCACAGCCAACGCGCCAGCCAGTGACCGAAACAGTGCCGGCCCATACGTCAATCTCCCTGAATCGGTGTGACAAGCGCCGCCGCCAGCGGCGCATCGCGGTCGTAGATATCGCGTCGAAACTGTACCGTCCCGTCACTGTCCACCCAGGCGGTCCAGTACAGCAGGTAGACCGGTACCGGCTCACGCAAGTTCACGGTGCGCGTCTGGCCGCTGTCGATGGCCGCGCGCAGCGCCTCGGGCGACCAGCGCGGGTCGCCCGACAGCAGCCAGTCGGCCAGCGCCAGCGGCTCCTGCAGCCGGATGCAGCCGGAACTGAAGCCGCGCTCGGCATGCTCAAACAGCGCCCGCGCCGGGGTGTCGTGCAGGTAGACGTCATGGGCGTTCGGGAACATGAACTTGATCCGCCCGAGCGCATTCCACGGCCCCGGATCCTGGCGCAAACGGTACGGCAGCGGGGTCCTGAGGTGCTGCCAGTCGATGGTGGCCGGGTCGATCTGGCGCGCGTCCTCGGCCCAGCCGCTGAGCACCCGTATATGCTCCCTGGCCAGATAATCCGGATCGCGACGGATCAGCGGCAGCTTGTCCTGCGCCGCCAGGCGCGGCGGAACTTCCCAGTAGGGGTTTAGCACCAGATAGCGGATGCGGTCCGAGAATTCCGGCGTCGGCCGGTAGGGCTGTCCTACCACTACGCGCATGCGCAGCGCCACCGCCGGACCGTCGATGGCCTCCAGCGTGAAGGCCGCCATGTTGACGCGCACCTGACGCCGCCCCGGCGCGGCGCCCAGCCAGCGTCTGCGCTCCAGGTTGGCGATGAGCTGGTCGACGCGAAAGCTCACCGGCGTGTTCAGCGCCCGGCGCGTCTGGCGACCGACGGCGCCATCGACGTCGAGCCCGTGGCGAGCCTGAAAACGGCGCACTGCGGCCTCGAGCGGCGCATCGAACAGCGCCTCGCCATCGCCGACCGGGCCGTCCATGCCCTCGCGTGCCAGGCGCTGACGCAGCACAGCCAGCAGCGGGTCACGATCACCCGGCCGCAGGGTCGGGCCGTCGGGCAGCAGCGGCCAGCCACCCGTGGCAGCGATGGCACGGTAATGCGCCAGGGCCTGCTGCAGGCGCGGATAGCCGGCCAGGGAGGAGCCGAGCCCGGACAGGAACGCCGCTGCGGATTCGGCCTGCTGCAGGCGCGCCGGCAGATCGGCATCCACCGCCAGCAAGCGCCGGCGTGGGGTGAGCCCGCCGACCTCGATCCTGCCGCCACGCACGTGCGAACCGAGCATCAACAGGCCGTCGCTGAGCAGCAGATCGAGCATCGCCTGCCCGGCCGCAGATCGATCTGCGCGTTGCGCATCGATGGCGGCGAGGTGGTAGTCGGCCGCGCGCAGACCGTGCGCGGCTGCGCCCGCCAGCTCGGCGCGCGCCGCATCCGCGCGCCGAGCGTCCCACAGCGGCGCGTAGCCGCGCACCGCATACAGCGGTCGCAGCAGCTCCGGGGCGTACAGCGACCGTTCGGCCGTAAGGCTCGGTGCCGCCAGCGCGGCCTGCAGCGCCTCGGCCACCGGCTCGGAGGCTGCCGCACTCCCCCAGGCCAGAGCGGCGAGCAGCCACCCCAGCCAGGCGCCCGCCCGCAGCGGGCGGCGCACGGCGGGCAGCAAGCGATAGGCGGGAATCCGCTGCGTCAGTGGTGATGACCGCCGGGGCCGTGCACGTGGCCGTGCGCCAGCTCCTCGGCTGTCGCCGCGCGCACGCCAAGCACCTCGACTGCGAAATGCAGCGTCTGGCCGGCCAGCGGATGGTTCGCGTCCACGGTGATGCCGTCCTCGCTCACCTCGGCCACGCGTACCGACATGCGTCCGCCGTGTTCATCGCTGGCGTGAAACTGCATGCCCGGCTCGATGTCCATGTCGGCCGGAAAGCGATCGCGCGGCACCACCTGCACGCGCGCCGGGCTGTGCTCCCCGTAGGCATCGGCCGGGGCGATGGTCAGCTCCAGCTTGTCGCCGGCAGCGTGCCCGGTCAGCGCCTTTTCCAGGCCCGGAATCACCGAGTGGCGGCCGTGCACGAAGGCAAACGGATCGGCTGCGGTGGCACTGTCCAGCTCCTCGCCGGCGTCGTCGCGCAGGGTGTAAGCGAGGGTCACGACACAGTCGTCGGCTATGCGCATGGCGCGGCTCCGGTAAAAAGCGGGTCGCCAGTTTAGCAGTTGGCGCTTGCCCACTTGCCGGCGGGCGACCGCGCGTGCGGCGCTCAAGCTGACTTGCTGGCGCCCGCACCGATGCGGCGTGGCCGCAGGCGTGGCCCGCTCCTACAATCGCGGCATGAACAACGCCGATTTCGTCGCCCGCGATCTGGCCGTGCTGTGGCATCCGTGCACGCAGATGCAGGATCACGAGTGGCTGCCGCTGGTGCCGATCCGCCGCGGCGCTGGGGTATGGCTGGAGGATTTCGACGGCCGGCGCTACCTGGACGCCATCAGCTCGTGGTGGGTGAACCTGTTCGGGCACGCCAATCCGTACATTTCGGCCGCCGTCGCCCGGCAGGCGGGACAGCTCGAACAGGTCATCTTCGGCGGCTTTTCGCACGAGCCGGCACTGCTGCTGGCCGAGCGGCTGGTGGCGCTCGCGCCGCCGTCGCTGGCGCGCTGTTTTTTTGCCGACAACGGTTCGTCCGCGGTGGAGGTCGCGCTCAAGATGAGCTACCACTACTGGCGCAACTGCGGCATCGGCGGCAAATCCCGCGTCATCAACCTGCGCGGCGCCTACCACGGTGAGACGCTGGGCGCGCTGGGAATCGGCGACGTCGGCCTGTACCGCGACGCCTACGCCGAGCTGCTGCGCGCGCCAATCACCGCGCCTTCTCCCGACGCCTACGAGCGCGAGCCCGGCGAGAGCTGGGCTGAGGTGGCGCAGCGGCGCCTGGCCGACATGCAGGCGCTGCTCGAAGCCCACGCGCACGAGGTCTGCGCGGTCATCGTCGAGCCGCTGGTGCAGTGCGCCGGCGGCATGCGCATGCACCACCCGGCCTACCTGACCGGCCTGCGGGCGCTGTGCGACCGCTACCGGGTGCATCTGATCGCCGACGAGATCGCGGTCGGCTTCGGGCGCACCGGCACGCTGTTTGCCTGCGAGCAGGCCGGCATCGCGCCGGATTTTCTGTGCCTGTCCAAGGGCCTGACCGGCGGCTACCTGCCGCTGGCGGTAGTGCTGACCACGGATGCCGTGTACCAGGCCTTCTACGCCGACTACGCCAGCCAGCGCGCCTTTTTGCACTCGCACAGCTACAGCGGCAATCCGCTCGGCTGCGCGGCGGCGCTGGCCACGCTGGACATCTTCGCCAGCGAACCGGTGCTCGAGCGCAACCGCGCGTTGGCGGCGGCCATGGCGCGCGAGACGGCGCATCTGGTGGACCATCCGCACGTAGCCGAAGTGCGCCAGACCGGCATGATCCTGGCCATCGAGCTGGTGCAGGACAAGGCCAGCCGCCGGCCGTATCCGTGGCAGGAACGCCGCGGCCTGCGCGTCTATCAGCATGGCCTGAGCGAGGGCGTGCTGCTGCGGCCGCTCGGCAACGTCGTCTACTTCATGCCGCCATACGTCATCACCGAGGACGAAATCGTCCTGCTGGCGCGGGTGGCCTGCGCCGGCATCGATCTTGCTGTTCGGCAGTAGTCGATGGCAGGCCGCCACACGCTGGCAATCCGGCCGCGCTAAAACACCCCGCACCCAATCGTTCACCGGGATTCGCCATGACACACGCCCAATTCTCATCCGCCTGGCAGACCGTTGCCGCCGCCCAAATCCGCCTGGCGGGCTGCCGCATGACCGAGCTGTTCGCCGCCGATCCGCAGCGCGTGGCGCGCTACACGCTGGGCGTGGCCGGCCTGCACGTGGATCTGTCCAAGCATCTGCTGGACGATGCTGCCCTGGCCGCGCTGCTGGCGCTGGCGGAGGCGGCCGAATTGCCGCGCTGGCGCACGGCGCTGTTTGCCGGTGAGCCGATCAACAACAGCGAGGGCCGCCCGGCCCTGCACACGGCCCTGCGCGATGCCTCGCCGGAACCGATTGTGGTCGACGGACAGGACATCAAGCCCGGCGTGGCCGCCATGCACCGGCAGATCGCGGATCTGGCCGACGCGGTGCGCAGCGGGCGGCGCGTCGGCGCCAGCGGCCAGCGTTTCACGCAGGTGGTGAACCTGGGTATCGGCGGCTCGTATTGGGGTCCGGCGCTGGCGCTGGAAGCCCTGCATGAACTCGCCACGCCGGACATGCGCATCGATTTCGTCTCCAACGTCGACCCGGCGCCGCTCAAGCGCGTGCTGGCGCAATGCGAGCCGGAACGCACGCTGTTTCTGGTGTCCTCCAAGAGCTTTGGCACCACCGAGACGCTCTACAACTATCAGACGGCGCGCGCCTTCATGGCCGGGCAGCTGGCCGAGGGGGTCGACCGCCATTTCATCGCCGTCACCGCCAATTCGGACAAGGCGCGGGCGTTGGGATTTGCGCAGGATGCGATCGTCACCTTTCCCGAGTGGGTCGGCGGGCGCTATTCGCTGTGGTCGGCGATCGGCCTGCCGGCGGCCATCGGCTTGGGCGCGGACCGCTTCGCGCAGCTGCTCGAAGGCGCCGCGGCCATGGACCGGCACTTCCTGACCGCCCCGCCGGCGCACAACCTGCCGCTGCTGCTGGGCCTGCTGGACGTCTGGTACGCCAGTTTCTGGGGCTTTGGCAGCCGCGCGCTGTTGCCCTATGACCAGGGGCTGCGCCTGTTGCCGACCTACGTGCAGCAGCTGGCGATGGAAAGCGACGGCAAGGGCGTGGACCGCGACGGCCAGCCGCTCGACTATCCCACCTGTCCGGTCGTCTGGGGTGGCAACGGCAACGACGGCGAGCACACCTTCTACCAGTTGCTGCACCAGGGTCCGGCCACCATTCCGGCCGAATTCGTGGTGTGCACCCGGCCCGATGCGGACCTGCCCGGCCACCGCCGGCGGCTGGTCGCACAGTGCCTGGCGCAGGCCGAAGCGCTGCTCACCGGCTTTGATGCACCTGACAAGCCGCATGCCCGCTGCCCCGGCAACCGGCCGAGCACAATGTTCCTGCTGCCGGACATGACGCCGCAGCTGCTGGGCGCGCTGCTGGCCTGCCACGAGCACCGCACCTTCACCAGTGGAGTGCTGTGGCGGGTCAATCCGTTCGATCAGTTCGGCGTGGAGCTGGGCAAGCGCCTGGCCGGCACACTGGAGCGGGAGCTGGGCGGGCAGGGCGTGCCCGGCGCCGCGCACGATGCTTCCACCGCCGCGCTGCTGGACAGCGCCCGCGGCCGGCTCGGCAGCTAGCCGGTTGCCGGCCGCGCTGGCGGGTTGTTGGCGCGAGGCGCCCGCCGCGGCCGCTGCTTCTGCTAAGGTAGCCGGGCCGTCGACACGCGGCGCATTCCAACCCGATTTTTCAATGGCCGCGAGTCCACCGTTCCGACTCAAGGGCAGCCTGGTGACGCTGTCCATACTGAAGCCGCTGAGCACCGATTTGTCCGCAATCGACGCCGGCCTGGCCGCCAAGGTGGCGCAGGCGCCGGCGCTGTTCGACCGCGCGCCGCTGTTGCTGGACCTGGCCGATCTGGCCGAGCCGCAGGCCCTGGACCTGGCCGGTCTGCGCGCGCTGGTGGCACGGCTGGGCTTCGTGCCGGTCGCGGTGCGCGGCGGCGGCGACACGGTGGCCAGTGCCGCCGCGGCACTGGGCCTTGGCGTGCTGGGCGAAGGTCGCCTGCCGCCGGACGCCGAGCCGGCACCACCACCGGCCCAGGAAGAACCGCCGCCACCATCCGCCACCGCGAACGCTGCAGCCGGGCCGGACGCGGCAGCCCCGATCGCCCCCGCGCCGACGCGGCTCATCACCCAGACCGTGCGCTCGGGACAGCAGGTGTACTCGCGCGGTGACCTGATCGTGCTGGCCGGCGTCAGCCCCGGCGCGGAGCTGCTGGCCGACGGCCACATTCATGTTTACGGCCCGCTGCGTGGGCGGGCGCTGGCGGGGCTTCGCGGCAACACGCAGGCGCGCATCTACTGCCGCGCGCTGGAGGCCGAGCTGATCGCCGTCGCTGGCTGTTTTCAGGTGGCCGAGGACATTGACCCGGCCCTGCGCGGGCGCCCGGCGCAGGTGTTCCTCGATGGCGAGGATCTGGTCACCGCGCCCTTGTAAGGGAAACGTTGATTTATTCAGCGTTTCCCGCAGCGCAGGGACGCGCTGCCAAGATCAGTGGCTGTAAGCTGCTGATCTTGTGAGCCATCGGAAAACCACGCTTTTCCGATGGCGGGCGCTGAGAAATCCAGGATGGATTTATTCAGCGCTTCCCAAGGGCGCAACGCTAGGCATACAGAGGATAAAAACTTGGCACGCATCATCGTCACCACCTCCGGCAAGGGAGGGGTCGGCAAGACCACCACCAGCGCCGCCTTCGGCACCGGCCTGGCCCTGCGCGGGCACAAGACCGTGGTCATCGACTTCGACGTCGGCCTGCGCAACCTGGACCTCATCATGGGCGTCGAGCGGCGCGTGGTGTATGACTTCGTGAACGTCATCCACGGCGAGGCGCAGCTGAACCAGGCGCTGATCCGCGACAAGCGGGTCGATGGCCTGGCCATCCTGGCCGCCTCGCAGACCCGCGACAAGGACGCCCTGACCCTGGACGGCGTGCAGCGGGTGCTGGACGAGCTGGCCAAGGAGTTCGACTACATCGTCTGCGACTCGCCGGCCGGCATCGAGAAAGGCGCGCACCTGGCCATGTACTTCGCCGACGAGGCGATCGTGGTCACCAATCCGGAGGTGTCCTCGGTGCGTGACTCGGACCGCATCCTGGGCCTGCTGGCCAGCAAGACGCGGGCCGCCGAGCAGGGCGGGCGGGTGCGCGAGCACCTGGTGGTGACGCGCTACTCGCCAAAGCGCGTCGGCAAGGGCGAGATGCTCAGCCTGGACGACGTGGGCGAGATTCTGGGTATACCGCTGCTGGGCGTGATTCCGGAGTCGCCCAGCGTGCTGGCGGCGTCCAACGCCGGCACACCGGTGATCCTGGATCAGACCAGCGACGCCGCGCAGGCGTACGCCGACACCGTGGCGCGTTTCCTGGGCGAGGAGAAACCGCTGCGCTTCATCACCGAGGAGCGCGGCCTGCTGCGGCGCCTTTTCGGAGCACGCGCGTGAGAGTCCTCGATTTCCTGCGCAACGGGCGCAACAAGGGCAGTGCCTCGATGGCCAAGGAACGGCTGCAGATCGTGGTCGCCCACCAGCGGCGCGAAGCCGGCCGGCCGCCGTATTTCGCCAGCCTGCAGCGCGACCTGCTGGAGGTGGTGCGCCGCTATGTGACCGTCGACGACAGCGCGGTCAAGGTGGATGTGGAGCACCTGGGCGACTGCGACATCCTGGAGCTGAACATCACCCTGCCGGACCAGCCGACGGCGGGCGCGCGCGGCTGAGCGCGCCCATCCGGCGCGGGCGGATCAGGGCGCCTTGCCGGCCGGGGTCAGATCCGGCAGGCCGAAGGCGCCCTGCAGCCATTGCGCAACATGGTCTGCGATCGGCCCCTGGGCCGCGGCGGTGGGGTGGATGCCGTCTTCCTGGAACATGGCCGGGTCGGCGGCGACCGGTTCGAGCAGGAAATCCAGCAGCGGGACATCCGCCTCGCGCGCCACTTCGTGGAACAGATCACGGAACTGGCGCGTGTAGATGGGGCCAAAGTTGGGCGGAATCTGCATGCCGATCAGGCCCACCCGCGCGCCGGCCGCCTGCGCGACGTCGACCATGGCGCGCAGGTTGGCAGCGGTGGCGTTCAGCGGCTGACCGCGCAGGGCGTCGTTGGCGCCCAGCTCGATCAGCACCAGCACCGGGCGGTGGCTGTCCAGCAGCGCCGGCAGCCGGGCCAGCCCGCCGGCGCTGGTGTCGCCACTGATGGCGGCATTGACCAGGGTCCACGGCAGCTTTTGTTCGCGCAGCGCAGCGGCCAGCCGGGCCGGCCAGGCGGCGCCGTCCGGCAGTCCGTAGCCGGCGCTCAGGCTGTCGCCCAGCACCAGGATCGATCCGGCCGGCAGGGGCGTGGCCGCCCGCGAGCAGCCGGCCAACAACAGGAGCAAGACGCAGGTGATACGCGCCCAGGGAGTCGCCAAGTGGGTTACCTCGCCGCAGGGGAGGCTGGACATCTTACAGCCCGTCGATCTGGCGATTGCGGACGGTGAACGCTGCGCCATCGTCGGCCCGTCCGGCAGCGGCAAGACCACGCTGCTGGCCTTGCTGGCGGGACTGGACGTGCCCAGCGCCGGGCGCTTGTGGCTGGCCGACGCCGAACTGACGGCCCTGGACGAGGACGCCCGCGCCGCGCTGCGCCGCGAGCAGGTCGGCTTCGTGTTCCAGAACTTCCAGCTGCTGGGCAACCTCACGGCGCTCGACAACGTGGCGCTGCCGCTGGAGCTGCGCGGCCAGCGCGATGCCCGCGAGCGTGCCCGCCGGATGCTGGAGCAGGTCGGCCTGGCCCAGCGGGCGCGACACTATCCACCCACCCTGTCCGGCGGCGAGCAGCAGCGGGTGGCGCTGGCGCGGGCCTTCGTCGGCCAGCCACGGGTGCTGTTCGCCGACGAGCCGACCGGCAGCCTGGACCGTGCCAGCGCGCAAGCGGTGCTGGAACTGATGTTCGACCTGAACCGCGCCGCCGGCACCACGCTGGTGGTGGTCACGCACGACGAGGCGCTGGCCGCGCGCGTCGACCGGCGCCTGACACTCGACGCCGGGCGGCTGACCGAACATGACTGAGCTGGGCACCGCCGGCCGCCTGCTGCGCGGCGAATTGCGCCGGCCCGATCCGCTGCTGCTGGCCATGCTGCTGGCGGTGGCGGTGGGCGTGGCGGCGCTGACCAGCGTCAGCGGTTTTGCGCAGCGCGTGCAGGCGGCCATCGACGCGCGCGCCGCGACCCTGCTCGGCGGCTCGGTGCGGATCGCCGCCCAGCGCGATTTGCGGCCGGTCGCCGCCAGCCTGCCGTCCGCCCTGCGGCCGGCCACGACGGTGCTGGAGCTGCCCACCATGGCGGCGGCCGGCGAGCGCCTGCGCCTGGTGGAGCTCAAGGCCGTGGACGCCGCCTACCCGCTGCTGGGCGAGCTGCTGATCGCCGGTCAGGGGGCGCGGCGCGCGCCGGCGCCCGGCACGGTGTGGGTGGAGCCGGTGTTGCTGGCGCAGCTGGGCATCGAGGTGGGTGATCGGATCGAACTCGGCTACAGCGCGTTTACGGTGGCGGGCGTCATCGCCGACGAACCGGACCGCGTGGCCGGCGCCTTCAGCATCGGTCCGCGGGTGCTGATGAACCTGGACGATCTGCCGGCTACGCGCCTGGTGTCGCCGCAAAGCCGGGTGCGCAGCCGACTGCTCTACGACCCGCCGCCGACGAAGGCTGCTCGCCTGGTGTCGGCGCTCGAGGCCGAACTGCCGCCCCACACAAGCGTCGAAACGGCCGACGAGGGCCTCGACGAGACACGCAACATGACCCGCCAGGCAGCCGATTTTCTGCGCCTGGTGGCCCTGGCCGGCGTCGTGCTGGCGGCGGCGGCGGTGGTGCTGTCGGCGTCCAATCTCACCGAAAAACGCCTGCCGGCGGCGGCGACACTGAAAGCGCTCGGCGCCAGCCGGCGGCTGGTGCTGCTGACCTATGCCGGGCTGGTGGCCGCCGTCGCGTTGCTGGGTGGCTTGTCCGGTGCAGCGGCCGGCAGCGTTCTGGAACGGCTGCTGCCCATCCTGCTCAGCGGCCTGGTGCCCGCCGACCTGCCGCCGGCCGATGTGCGCATGCTGCCGATAGCCGTACTGCTGGCACTGCTGGTGGCGCTGGCCGTGGCCGCGCCGCCGCTGCTGCGCCTGGGCGCGACGCCGCCCGCGGCGGTGCTGCGCGCGCCTGCGCAGGGCGAGGTCGAGCGCGGCTTTGCGCGCACCGAGGGCGCCGGCCTGGTACTGGCCTTGTTGCTGTGCGGCGCCGTCTATGCGTGGCTCAGCGGCAGCGTCCAGCGCGGCCTGCTGGCCATCGGTGTGCTGCTCAGTGCCGCGCTGCTGTTCGGCGTCGGCGCGCGGGTGCTGGCGCGGGCGGCGCGGCGCCTGTCGCATCGCGGGCCGTTTGCCTGGCGCTATGCGGCGGCCGCCTTCGGACGGGCACCGGCCCATACCGTGCTGGCGGTGGCGGCGCTCGGCTTTGGCGTGCTTGCCATCCTGACCCCGGCGCTGGTGCAGACCGACCTGCTGCGCCAGTGGCAGATGCGCGTGCCGCCGGG
Organism: Immundisolibacter sp.; assembly: GCF_014359565.1. Lineage (NCBI taxonomy): Bacteria > Pseudomonadati > Pseudomonadota > Gammaproteobacteria > Immundisolibacterales > Immundisolibacteraceae > Immundisolibacter > Immundisolibacter sp. The sequence continues at coordinate 31,832 of NZ_JACIZD010000017.1, forward strand.
GGCGCCCAATCGCTTCCTGATCGACGTCCAGCCGGACCAGCGGGACACGGTGGCCCAGCTGCTGGCCACGGGCGGGGCCCGCGACGTCGACCTGCGGCCGATGGTGCGGGCGCGCCTGACCGCCATCGACGGCAAGCCCCCGCCGGCGCCGCAAAACGAACGGGCGCGGCGCTTTCTGGAGCGCGAGAACAACCTCACGTGGCGCGCCGATCCGGAGCCCGGCAATCGCTTGGTGGCCGGCGAATGGTGGAACGCGGCGGCGCCCGAACCGCAAATCTCGCTGGAACAGGAATGGGCGGCGGCGCTGGGCGTGGCCCTGGGCGACACGCTCACGTTCGAGGTCAGCGGTCAGCAGGTGACCGGCACCGTCACCAGCCTGCGCGAGGTCAACTGGGAGAGCCTGCGCAGCAATTTCTTCGTCGTGTTCTCGCCCGGCGCGCTGGACGCCCTGCCGGCGACCTACGTCACCAGCTACCGCATCGATCCGGCCCAGGCCGACGCCCTGCTGCGCACGCTGGTGCAGCGCTTCCCGAACCTGACCGTGATCGACCTGGACGCGATGACTGCCACCCTGCAGGGCCTGGTCGCGCAGTTGTCCCGCGCCACCGGTTTTCTGGCCGGCTTCACGCTGCTGGCGGGCCTGGCCGTGCTGCTGGCGGCGGTGCTGGCCGAGCGAACCCGATTGCTGAGCGAAGCGGCCGTGCTGCGCACGCTGGGCGCCAGCCGCCGCCAGCTGGGCGCGGTCTACAACCTGCGCTTTGCGTTACTGGGCGGCGCGGCGGCCTTGCTGGGCAGCGGCGCGGCAGTGGTGGCGGGTGCCCTGGCGTGCGCCCATTACCTTGAAGTTCCCTACCAGCCGAACGCCGGCGCACTGCTGGGCGCGCTCCTGCTGGCCACGGCGCTGGTGACATTGACCGGCCGCCTGGGCGCGCGCCGCGTGCTGGCCACGCCGCCGGCGCAAAGCCTGCGCGCCGGCCCTTGAGGCGGGCGGCGCGGCTGAACCGGGCTGGGCAGAGTTTGCTGTGGGCCCTGGTTGGTCGCCACTACGTTTCCGGGCGGCGTGACGGCGCGTACGGCAACATGCCCAAACGATGCAGGCGCTCGCGCAGCACGTTGCGGCTGATGCCCAGCGCCTGCGCGGTGCGCACCTGATTGCTGCGATGGTACTCATAGGCGGTGCGGATGACCGTCTGCTCAACCTCGGCGTATAGATCGGGAACGCCCTGTTCAAGCAGTTCGACTATGACCTGCTGCAGATTCGCCCCACCCGCGCTGGCGCCGTGCACGTCGGGCGACTGGGGCCGCTCGGGCAGATAGACGTCTTGGGCGCGGATGGTCGGACCGGGGCACACCAGCAGGGTGTGGTGAAGGACGTTTTCGAGTTCGCGGATGTTGCCCGGCCACGGGTGGCTCAGCAGTCGCTGCATGGCAGGCGGCGAGACGCTGGGGACGCCGTGGCCCAGGCGACCGCCGTACATGGCCAGAAAATGCTCGACCAGCGGCGGGATATCGCCCGGCCGCTCGCGCAGTGGCCGCAGGCGCACGTCGGCGACGCTCAAACGGTAATAGAGATCGGCGCGGAAATGACCCGCCTCGACGGCATGTTTCAGATCCACGTTGGTGGCGGCGATCAGCCGAAAGTCGACCGCCGTCGGCGTGCGCGCGCCAACCGGCACCACCTCGCGCTCCTGCAGCACGCGCAGCAGCTTGACCTGCGCCGCGGCCGGCAGGTCGCCGATTTCGTCCAGAAACAGCGTGCCGCCGTCGGCGGTCTCGAACCAGCCCTCGCGATCCCGGTCGGCGCCGGTGAAGGCGCCTTTGCGGTGTCCGAACAGCTCGGAGTCGAGCAAGGATTCGTTCAGGGCGGCGCAGTTGACGGCCACGAAGGGCGCGTTGCGGCGGCGGCTCAGGGCGTGCACGTGCCGCGCCACCAGCTCCTTGCCGGTGCCGGTCTCGCCGTGGATCAGCACCGTCGCATCACTCGGTGCGACGCGTTCCAGGTACGCCAACAGCTCGCGCGACAGCGGGTCTTCGAACACCAGCGCGCTGGCGCGAATCGAATGGGTCTGTCGCCTCGGCTCGGGCAGGGTCAGCACCGACGGGCGGCCGGCCGCCGCGCCGCCGCTACCGGCATCGCGGGCGGCATGCTCGGCCTGCGTGGGTCGCTGCGCAAAGGATGTGAGTTTCATGACCAGACCATCCTGTCGGGCTGCCCGACGTCGTCGGTCCGTCCTGGCCGAACAGGGCCGGACCTGCGCCCGCCGGATTCCTGCAGAAGCCGGGCCGCCAATTGCTCCGCAAGCGGCCAGTGGCCAAAGCCCGCCGCCACGTTGATGTGACCTGCCGGGCCCAGATTGATGAAGGCGGCCTCCCAATGCCTCGCCAGCTCGGCGGCGCGGGCGGCGCTAAGCCACGGGTCGTTGTCGCTCCCCACCAGCAGCGCCGGCAACCCCAGCCGGCGTTCGATGAACCAGCGGGCAATGCCGAACCGGTCCGGATCGGCCGGCGCCACCAACAAGGCGGCGTCGATGGCGGCGCCGCGGCCGATGGCGCGGACCGCTGCCAGGCACCCGAAGCTGTGCGCAACGGCCACCAGCGGCCGCTTGCACTGCGCCGCGGTTTCCATCACGCGGCTAGCCCACGGCTCCAGATCCGGCCGTTGCCAGTCCTGCTGCTGGACCCGGCGACTGCCCGGCCAGCGGCCTTCGAACAGCGTTTGCCAGTGATCCGGCCCGCTGCCGTCCTTGCCAGGAATGACCAGTGCGCTGCCGAGCCGTGGCAGCGACCGGGCTGAAAATGCATCCGCCATGGAGGTGATTCCTTCAAATACAACGGTGGAACGCGGTCGTGACGGCATCGACCACACGGGCGCCCAACACCGGTCGGGTAGGTCGTCGAACCGTTCGTGATGGGCGCCCGCAGGGCGGCCGGTATGACAGCGCTACGTTTTCGTAGCGACCGGCTAGAGGGCGCCTTGCGACGTACAGCAACATCGCGCCGGCGCGTTCCAGCCGGCGTGTGTGCGAATGGCGGGCGCCAGCTCCCGGGCGTCCGCCGCGCAGGCGACCTGCATGTGGTGCTGGCGAACGGTCAGGTCGAGGGCGGTGGACATGAATCCTGGAGGACTGATCATCTGCAAATGGGCTTGGTAACCGCATAGGTCGTGCCAGCAGGCCCGCATCGGCGCATCATCTTGTTGAAATGCCGGCAGCCGGGTTTCAAAGCCCGAGATAAGGCATATTTCAAGCACAATTGCTGGAATATCCGTGAAATTTGATTTTCACAAATTCAAATGAGACGGAATATGCCGCATTTGATCGACTGTGAAGGCCGCCTGCGGACACCGCCAGATACTTGCCTTCAGTGCGCCGCCTGTGCTGGTGGCGCTTTGGCGCCGTCTGTGATCGGCCGCGCGCCAGGCAGCGACGCATCGAGGGCGGCTTCGAGAAACCGCGGCGCGGCCCATTCGCGCACCTGAAAGCCTTTGCGGATGAGTCGCTGCGCCAAGGCAAATTCCACGCCGGCCTGCAGGTGGTCCAGAAAGGGCGGATCCAGCTGCGGGGCGAACATCTCGCCCAGCCGCTCACCCTCGAGGTCGGTTTCCAGGATCACCCGCGGATACCCCGCCGTGGCGGAGACGAGATCCAGGTAGGCCTCGCGGTTGGCCTCGTCGGCCAGCCAGCGCACCGCCTGCTGATGGGCGCGCAGCAGGCGCACCACCAGCTCGGGATGCTGGTCCACGAAGGCGCCGGCGCCCACCAGTACGGCCTGCGTGCTGCCGGCACCCTGGATGTCACGGCTCGACAGCGGGATCTGCGCCAAGCCGCGCTCGCGCAGCGCGATCAGGTTGGACAGCCCCCAGACGGCATCCACCTGGCGCGCCGCTAGCGCCGCGGTGGAGGCATTGAAATCGAGATTGATCACCTTGATGTCGCGCTCGCTGAGCCCCTGGCTGGCCAGCGCGGCATCAAAGGACAGCTGGTTGGCGGTGCCGCGAAACAGCGCCACGCGCCGGCCCTTGAGATCCAGGAGGGTCTTGATCCCGGAGCCCGGCACCACGCCCAGATAGCTTTTTATGCCGCGCGCGGTGGCGCACAGCAGGCGGGTGTCGAGCCCGCCTGCCTTGCCGATGATGGCCGCCAGATCGCCCAGAAAGGCGAAATCCACCTGCCCACTGGCGAGCGCCTCGTTGACCGCCGGCCCGGCGCCCTTGAAGAAGGTCCACGCGATGTGGATGCCGTCACCGGCAAATGCCTGCTCGAAGAGCTGCTGCTCGCGCAGCACGTCCACCAGCCCCCCGCCGCTGGGGCGGCTGCCGGCACCCAGATCGGGCACGGCGATGCGGATTTCCGTAACCGGGGCGGGCGCCGCCGGCAGCGGCGCATGCCAGGCGGCCAGCAACCCGAGCAGGAGCAGTCGCGGCCATGAGATCGGAAACGTGGGCATTTTTTGGCGCCTCCTGGGCGTCATTTTCTGGACCCGCTCCCGCGGCGCGGGAGCGGCGCTTGAAGTTCAGCCCGCAGCCGCGTGCTGCGGGACCGCGGCGCCGGTATCGTGCACGCGCGCCGGACCGGAGTCGGCCAGCACCACGCCGGTTTCCCGCGCGTATTGGTGCCAGTGTTCGATGAGCGTGTTCAGGGTGTCCGGTTGCGTGCGCGCCTGGTCGTGGACTTCGCCGGGGTCGCTGGCAAGGTTATAGAGCTGCCAGGTTCCGGGGCCGGCAGGGGGCGGGATGTACACCGCCTTCCAATCACCCTGGCGCAGCGCGCGCATGCCGAACAGCTCCCAGCCGGTGACGGCCTGCGCGTCGTGGACGGCGTGGTCGCGCCCGGCGAGGTAGCCCGCCCAGGACCTGCCCCGCGGCGGCGCCACCGGGCGGCCGCGCCAAGCGGTGCCCGGATGCGACGTGCCGGCCAGATCGAGCAGGGTCGGCGTGATGTCCATGACCGTGGTGAACGCATCGCCGACCTGCGCCTGGCGCGCAAAGCCCGGGTAGCGCACGAAGGCAACCACGCGAATGCCACCCTGCGTGGTGAAGGCCTTGTAGAGGCGCGACGGCGCAGTTGCAGCCTGCGCCCAGCGCGGGCCGTACCAGACGTAGGAATTGGCGCGGCCGATGTTCTCCAGGCTGTTGTCGTAGTGGCTGTCGAGGTAACCGAGCAGGTCCGGGCCGAACTTTGGAAAGGCCTCCAGCAGCGCGCCCTCGGCGCCGTTATCGGACATGAACAGGATCACCGTGTCGTCGAGGTCACCCGCGGCGCGCAACTGCTCGATGACCCGGCCGACGTTCCAGTCCATGCGCTCGACCATGGCGGCGTAGACCTCCATGGTGCGGGCCGAGATCGCGCGTTGCTGCGGGCTCAGGGCCTCCCACTCCGGGGTGCTGGCCTGCACCGGATGGGCCTGCACGTGCGCGTCTGCCAGACCGAGCGCCTTGAGCCGTTGCAGCCGCTCCTGCCGCAACGCTTCGGGGCCGGCGTCGTAGCGCCCGCGATAGTGCGCGACCAGCTCCGCCGGTGCCTGCAGGGGCCAGTGCGGCGCGGCAAACGGCAAGTAGGCAAAGAATGGCCGGTCGCGGTCCCGGTCGGCGAGGTACCCGATCAGCTTGTCGGCGTAGGCGTCGGAGGAATAGAAATCCGCCGGCAGGCTGGGCACAAAGGTCTGATCCTCGATGTACAGCGCCGGGGTGACTTTCAATACCCCCGGCCGGTCGGCGGTCTCAGGGGGCTCGTATCCATAGTGGTTCGCGGCGCCCGGCAACAGCGCGAACGACCGCTCGAAGCCGCGCGCGTGCGGCGCCTGCTCGCAGGTCAGCCCCAGGTGCCATTTGCCGGCCATCAGGGTCTGGTAGCCGGCCTCGCGCAGGAGCTCTGCCACCGTGACCACCCGGTCGTTGAGGTGGCCCTCATAGCCGGGCTTGCCGATCTGCTCCGGTGCCAGCGTCTCGGCCATGGTGCCCAGGCCGGCGATATGGTGGTCGGTGCCGGTCAGCAGCATGGAACGGGTCGGCGAGCAGGTCGGCGCGGTATGGAAGTTGGTCAGCCGCAGTCCGGCGTGGGCCAGCGCGTCCAGGTGCGGCGTGGCGATTTCGCCGCCAAAGGCGCCCAGATCGGAAAAGCCCAGGTCGTCCGCCACGATGACCAGAAAATTCGGGCGCTTGCCCAGCGAATAACTCATGCGACGGCCCTTTTTTGCGAGGAGGGATTGATGGAACGGTCGGTCTCGCCGGCCAGCGGCGCGCCGGTCAGTTCGTGCAGGAGGACATCACGCAGGCGCTGGAAGTCGGCGCCGCTGCGTGCCCGCGGTGTCGGCAAGGGCACTTCCACCACCCGCCGGATGCGGCCCGGCCGCGGCGCCATGACCACTACCCGGTCGGCCAGGAACAGGGCCTCCTCGATATCGTGGGTAACCAGCAACGTGGTGACGCGCGTGCGCGCGCGGATGGCCAGCAGCTCGGTCTGCATCTGCTGGCGGGTTAGGGCATCCAGGGCGCCGAAGGGCTCGTCCAGCAGCAGCACCCGCGGACTGGCCACCAGGCCCCGGGCAATCGCCACGCGCTGTGCCATGCCGCCGGACAACTGGTGCGGATAGGCGCGCGCAAACCGGCGCAGACCCACCAGCTGGATGAATTCGTCGACGCGACCGGTCCGCTGCGCGTCGCTCAGCGGCTCGTTGATCAAGCCCAGGGCGATGTTCTGCTCGACCGTCAGCCACGGAAACAGCCGCGGCTCCTGGAACACGATGCCCCGCTCCGCGCCCACGCCCGTTACCGGGACGTTGTCCACACGGATCTGGCCCTCAAACGCCGTATCGAGCCCGACCAGAAGCCGCAGCAGGGTGGACTTGCCGCAACCGCTCGGCCCGACGATGGCAACCAGCTCGCCGGCGGCGACCTCGAGGCTGAAATCGGCAATCGCCTGCAATTGCCCGCCGGCTACCGCAAACTGCTTGTTGACATGGCTGAATCGGACGGCCGGTTCGGGTAATGGCCTCATGCGTGTCTCCAGTAGGTGCTGCGTCGCTCCAGCAGCTGTCCGAGTGCGCCCAGGGCCGCGCCGGTGAGTCCGATCAGCAGCATGCCGCTGAGCACCAGGTCCATGCGGAACAGTTGCTGGGCACCTATCAGCAGGCTGCCGATGCCGCCACCGGACGGCATGAAGTACTCCGCACCGACGGTGCCGAGCCAGGCATAGATGAGCCCCAGCCGCAGACCGGCGAAGATGGCCGGCAAGGCGCCAGGCAGGATCAGCAACCGCAGCCGCTGGCGCAGATTCAGGCGCAGAACGCCGGCCGCTTCGGCAAGCTGCGGGGACAGGTCGGCGACGCCGTGCTGGGTAGCCAGCAGCAGCGGGAAGAAGGCGGCAAGCGCCACGAACACCACCTTGGCCGGCTCGCCGAGCCCGAACCAGGCGGTGAGCAGCGGCACCCAGGCGAAGATGGCCACCTGGCGCACTGCGGCCAGCGCCGGACCCAGTGCGCGCTCGGCGGGGCGCCACAGCCCCAGCGCCAGGCCGAGCAACACACCGCTGCCGCCGCCCAGCGCCAGTCCGCCCAGGGTGCGCCCCAGGCTCAGCGCCATGGCGGTCGGCAGGCTGCCGTCGAGCAGGCCGCTCGCGGTGGTGTGCAGCACCGCGAGCGGTGCGGCCAGGATGCGCGCAGCGCCGCCATGCTGGCTGGCGAGCTGCCACACCGCGAGCAGTACCAGCGGCAGTGCCCACGACTGCACGCCCCAGCCACCGGGCGCGGCGCGGCCACCGGCAAACGCAGCCATGCCAGGCTGCGGCCAGTGCACCATGCGCTGGCTCAGGCGGTGCATGGCCCAGGCCATGACCCCGCCGGTCAGGCCGACCACCAGGATGCACACCAGGACGATGTCCAGCATGAACAGTTGCCGGCCCCACACCATCAGGTAGCCGATTCCCTCGCTGGAGGCCAGCAGTTCCACCGCCAGCAGCGCGGCCCATCCCTGTGACAGCGCAAGCCGCAGGCCGGTGAGGACCGACGGCAGCGCCGCCGGCACGGTCAGGCGCCACAGTCGCACGCCGCGCGGCAGACGCAGCACCGCCGCTGCCTCGCGCAGGCGCGGCGGCACGTCCCGCGCGCCGACCAGCGTGTGCACGGTTACCGGCACGACGATGGCCTTGACCAGCACCACCCACTTGAGCAGTTCGCCGATGCCGAAAAACAGCATGAACAGGGGAATCCAGGCCAGCGTCGGCACCTGCGCCAGGGCGCTGAAGGTGGGGTAGATCAGCCGTTCGGCCCGCGCGCTGGCGTCCAGCACGGCCCCCAGCAGCAGTCCCGTGGACACGCCGCCCAGCAGTCCCAGCGCCAGCCGCTGGACGCTGATCCACAGTTGCCCCCCCAGTTCGCCCGAAGCCAGTTCCAGCGCAGTTTTTGCGACCACCTCGGGGGAAGGCAGTATCTGCGGCGACATCCACTGCTGCCGGCTGGCCAGGTACCACAGCAGCGCCGTCAGCGCGGGCACCAGCCATGGCACCAGCGCGGCGCCCAGACGGCGGCCGTAGCTCGGCGCGGCGCGCACCGTGCCGGGCTGGATGCCGGCACGGTGCGCGGCCGCGTCACCGGCCGACGCGCCAGATCCTGCATACAGCGTGTGCATCAGCGTTGCCACGTGCGGGTGCGCGGCCATGTCAGCGCGCCGTGATTACGGCCAGACGCGTGATGCCCGCCCGCTCGATTGCGGCCATGGCCTGCGCAACCACGCCGTAGTTCACGCCGGCGTCGGCCTGCAGCTGCACCCGCAGATCGGCGTTGCTCGCCCGGGCCGCCGCGAGATTCGCTTCCAGCAGCTCGGGCTGGATCTCGTCCTTGCCGATGAACACCTTGCCGGCGCTGTCGATGCCCACCACCAGCGGCTCCTTCTGCTCCGGCGGCGCGACGGCGGCGGTCTTGGGCAAGTTGACCTGGATGGCGTTGGTCAGCAGCGGCGCCGTGACGATGAACACCACCAGCAGCACCAGCATCACGTCCACCAACGGAGTGATGTTGATCTCGCTGAGGACTTCGTCCGAGTCCTGGGTCGAGAAGGCCATGTCAGAACGCCTCCCGCACGCGTTGCACGGCGGCAGGGCGGGGCGCCGGATGTGCAATCACCTGGAAGGAAGACTTCTGCGCCAGGCTGTAGAAGTCGTGAGCAAAGTCGTCGAGGTCGGCCGCGGTCAGCTTCAGGCGCCGCAGGAAGTAGTTGTAGACCAGCACCGCGGGCACCGCGACGGCGATACCAAAACCGGTCGCAATCAGCGCCGCGCCGATCGGGCCGGCCACCGTTTCAAGGCTGGACGAGCCGGCGGCGGCAATGCCATCGAGCGCTTTCATGATTCCCCACACGGTGCCGAACAGGCCGATGAACGGCGCCGTGGAGCCGATGCTGGCCAGTGCCGCGAGGCCGCTTTCCAGCCCCCGCCGCTCGCGTTGCACTTGTTGACGCAGCGCCCGTTCCAGGCGGTCCTGGTGGTCGATGGCGTGGCTGAGGTCACCGGCCGGCGCTGCCGCGGTATGCAAGGCGGCAAAACCAGCCTGCGCCACGCGCGCGGCGGCGCCGGGCGCCTCGTCCACCAGCTCGGCGGCGGCCGGCAGGTTGGAGGCGCTCCAGAACCGTTTCAGAAAACGCCGGTCCTGGCGTTTCAGGCGGACGAACTGCACGCCCTTCAACAGGCCCAGCGCCCAGGTGATGGTGGAGAAGCCGGCCAGCAGCCACAGCACCGCGTGGTCTACCGACTGGATGGGGGATGCCGACAGGTTCATGGTCTTTAATTCCAAGTTGACTCGGGACAGGTTGGCTCAGGACAGGCTGAAGCCGATCGGTACGCTGACCCAGCCGTCCTCGGCCAGGTCGCCGCGCTTCGCCGGCACGAAGGTCCAGCGCCGGACCGCCTGTGCCGCCGCCGCATCCAGGACATCCCGGCCGCTCGACTGCTGCACCTGGATTTCGCTGGGCACGCCAGTGGCACGCACGTGGACGCGCAGCACCACGGTGCCTTCCCAGCCGCGGCGGCGGGCGAACTCCGGGTACTCCGGCGGCGGGTTGCGCAGGTAATCCGCGTTCGCCGACGGCGGCGTCGCCGCCGGTGGACGAAGCGCCGGGGGTGCCGGCACGGCGGGCGCAATTGGCGCAGGCGCGTGCATCGGAGCCGGCTCGGGCGCAGGCGCAGGCGGGGCCTTCGGCCTGGGCGGCGCTTTGCGTGGCGCCGGACGCGCGGCGAACTCATCTACCTGCGGTGGCGGCGGTGACGGCGGTGCCACCACCGGTTGCGGAACGACCGGCTGCGGCACCACGGGCTGCGGCATGACCGGCGGCGGCGCCGGGCGGGTCAGTTCGATTTCAAGCGGCGGGACGATCGGTGCCGTCATCGGCAGCGACGGTTCCGGCTGGGCATTCCATGCGTGGAACATCGCGCCATGCAGCACCACCGCCAGTGCCGCAATCAGCACCGCTTCACGGCGACTGAGCACGTGCCCGGGCGGGAGCGCGCCAACGAGGACTGGCGCGGCCTGTACCGCGGGGCGGTAAGCCTCGCGTACTGGAACGTTGCGCCAGTACAGCGCAGAGACGCTGTCGGCGGTCAGCGCGTTGCCCATGAATGCACTCCTGCCTGAGCGAACAAAGAAACCGTACAAAAAACCGGCACGGGCTGGCCCCGCCGGCTGATGTCGGCGCGGGCCTGTCCCGGGTGTCGGCGGACGCTCTTCCCTTAGCAGGTCGCGTGCCAAAAATAACTTACTGATTTTGTGTGAATAATTTTATTAATGGCCGGGGCCATGCTGCCGCATCAACAGTGCGCTCAGCAGCCTGTTGCGCGTGCAGCAGAAACGCCGGGGCCGGGCCGGATGGTCGGGGTGTCCCCGCTACGAGCCCGATGCTCGGGACAGAAAGGGGCTGGGTCGTCGGGCCGTTTGTCGCGCGGTGGTCTTGCACGGTCGGCCGGCGCCCGCCCCTCGGCATTGCGCCGGTTTCCTTTCCGTCGCATGCAGCACACGCCGGAGCGCCCGGCGCGCAGCGAACCGGTGGAGCGGGAGGCGGCAATACGCGGCGCGCCGGCGCAGGGGCCTGCGCCGGCCGGCACGCCGGGGTGCAGATCAGGTGGGGCGCAGGGTCTGGCTGCGCGTGCCGTCCACGCCAAATGGCACATCGCCAGCCACGGTCACGCGGCGCACGATGCGCGGCTGCGCGTCGTAGTCGTCCACGGCGTAGTGCTGCGTGGCGCGGTTGTCCCAGATGGCCACGTCACCGACCCGCCAGCGCCAGCGAACGGAGTTCTCGGGACGGGTGACGTGGCCCTGCAGCAGGTTGAACAGCTGCGTCGAATCGGCCGGCCCATAACCCTTGATGCGCTTCACGAAATGACCGAGCAGCAGGGCGCGCTCGCCGCTGACCGGATGCACGCGCACCACCGGGTGTTCAGTCTCGTAAACGGTGGAGGTGAACACCTTGCGGTAGGTGTTCAGCTGCTCCGTGGAGATGTGTGGTTTCACAGCCGCGTAGTCGTACTCGTTGCTGTGTACCGCCCACAGGCGGTCCGCCAGGTCGCGCAGTGGCGGCGGCAGGTGGGCGTAGGCGGCGGCGGTGTTTGCCCACAGGGTGTCGCCTCCGGACCGGGGCACGACCACGGCCCGCAGCACCGCGGCCCTGGGGTAATCGGCCACGAAGGTCACGTCGGTGTGCCAACTGTTGGCACGTTGGCCCAGGGCACCGTCCAGTTCCAGCAGGAAGCGGGTACCTTCCCGTACCGGCACCGTGGGGTGCGCAACGGGGGAGCCGAGCCGGGCGGCAAAAGCCTCCTGGCCGGCGTCATCGAGGTGGGTCTGGTCGCGGAAGAACAGCACCTTGTGAGCCACCAGGGCGTGTTCTATCGCGGCCAGGGTGGTGTCATTCAGCGCCGCGGACAGTGCAATGCCGCGAATCTCGGCGCCGATGCGTCCGGCGACCGGGGCGATGTCCAGCTCCTGGGCGTGCGCTGTAGCAGCGAGTGCGGAGTGGGTCATGTCGGGGTCCTCATGGGGTTGAATCAGGGTTCGAAGAAAGCCGTCGCGCGCCACGACATCGCTCGTGCCTGAGGTGGCCGGCTGCCGGCCGGGCCGCACTATGCGGGCAGTGAATCGGTGGTCGGGCGCGACCGGTTGCGGCGTGCATCGCCGGGCGTCAGCGTGCCGCCGTGCGCTGCACGGGAACCTGCCCCGGCAGCGTGGGGATGACCGCTTGTTCGCTGCGCGCGGTGCCTTCGGGCGCCCAGTCGTATGGCACCGGTGTCGCGCGATAGACCCAGTTGCTCGAAGCATCCCCGTGCGGCGCCTTGCCGAAATACGGGCTGACGTACTCCCAGACGATCTCGCCCTGCGCCGTCACCTGGAAGAACCGGCCAGTCATGCCCTCGTCTATCAGCGTGTTGCCATTGGGCAGCCGCCGCGCACTGCTGATGAAGGAGCTGAAAAAGGCCCAGCCGGGCTGCCGCGAGCGCTCGGCGCTGTACTGCCAGACGATCTGCCAACTGACGGGGTCAATTTCCAGCACCCGCGAACCGGAAGTCACCTGCAACGGCGTCGGCGGGTAGCCGGCCGCGCCCTGGTTGTCGAACACCAGCAGGTTGCCGGCGCCGGGCAGGCCGGCGGGGATCAGGTGCGCGTCGTGCTGGCCGACGAACTGGTCCACCGGCCGCGGCACGTGCTGGCCGGCCTTGGGGTCTATTGGCGGCAGCCCCGGGCCCAGGCGCCACACCACCTTGCCGCTGGCCTTGGCGATGATGGCGATGAAGTTGGCGTTGCGCGCGTCGATCATCAGGTTGTCCGGATGAAAACGGGCATCGCCGGCGTCGAACCACCTGTTGGGCCCGAGCACGCTCAGGTTGTTGACGTGCAGGTAATCCGGGTTTTTGGTGGCGCGCACCAGCGCCAGTTGCTCGGCGGTGAAGCCGAACTCCTCCAGGTGCTCGGAGGCCAGCCAGCGCCACGCGATCTCGCCGTTGGGCGTGATTTCGTACACCGCGTCGTCAATGACTACCGGCACGTCGAAGCCGGCCACCGGGTGCGGCTTGTTGACCAGCACCAGTGTGTTGCCGTTGGGCAGTCGGCGCAGGTCGTGATGCTGGCGGGCGGCGCCGTCTGGGGCGGCATCGCCCCAGCGCCATACCACCTTGCCGTCCCAATCCAGCTCGCCGATGGCCTGGTTGTCCAGCCCATTGCCGGGGGAGGCGAGCGGGTGCGGCTTTTCCGTGGCAGCCAGCTGCACCAGCACGCGGCCGCGGGCGCCGCCGGCCAGCGCCGGGTCCAGCAACACGGTGGGAAAGCCGGGGTAGTCCCAGCGGCGCACTTCGTTGCCGTTCATGTCGATGAGGCGGGTCTTGCGGTCCGCACCGCTGAACACGACGTAGCCGTTCCAGGCCTTCTGTGGGTCGTAACGGGTCACGCCGGTGGGGTAGACGCTGGGCGCGCCATGCGCAGCGGCGGCCAGCATCAGCCCGGCCATTGCGGCCAGCCAGCCGCGCCGTACCGCTACGGCGTGAAAGAACGTAGGTATGGTCGTCATGATGTGGCTCTCCCGATGGTGACAGATAAGGACCGGCCGGCTCAGAAGTCGTAACGAGCACTCACGCCCAGCGTGCGGGGCGTGCCGATCAGGCCGCCGTAGCCGCCGTTCTGTTCGTTCCAGAGGATGGTGTAGTAGGTCTTGTCGAAGGCGTTCTTGAGCCACAGCGACAGGTCCAGCTGGCCTTTGCCCAGGTCCACGCGCACGCCGGTGGACAGGTTGACCACCGCGTAGCTCGGGATCTGCCCGAACTTGGAATCGTCGAGCGTGCCCGGCGCGCTGGAGCGGAACGCGTAGCTGGCGGCCAAGTAGTGCTGCAAGCCGTCGCCGGCGCGCCAGCGATAGTCGCCGCTGAGGTTGGCGATCCACTTGGGGGCACCCACCACCTGCCGGCCGGTCAGGTCGCAGGACTGCGGCGCGCCTGGCTGGAAACCGATTTCCGGCGGGCAGGGCGCGTCCTTGTAGGACAGGTAGGTGGCATCGTTGTACGAGCCGTTGAAGCTCAGCGTGAGGCCGCGCAGCGGCAGCGCGGTGGCTTCGAACTCCAGGCCGCGGGTACGCACCGAGCCGGCGTTGGTCAGGTAGCGGGTGAAGGATGCGTCGTCGAAGGCCAGGGTCTGATAGCCGTTGACCTGGCTCCAGAACACATTGGTGTTGAGCAGCAGGCGGCGGTCGAAAAGGACGCTCTTGACGCCCAGTTCAGCGTCGTTGGCGCGCTCGGCGCCCACCAGCAGGGAATCGGCGCCGGCGGTCGGCGCGGCCGACACCGACAGGTCTATGCCGCCGGACTTCTCGCCATGCGAGATCGAGGCATAACCCAGCACCTGCGGCGTGAACCGGTAGCCCAGGCTCAGCAGCCCGGACGGGCTGGAAGCGTTCAGGCCGAGGTCGCCTGAGTCGTAGGCGCCATAGCGGCCGTTGCGCGCTGCCGCCGCCGGGCCGGCTACCGGTGCGCCGCCGACCGGTGCGTCGCGGTCCACCCGTGCGTCCTTGCTTTCGTAGGTGCCGCGCGCGCCGGCGGTGAGGTCGAGGCGCTCGGTCAGGTGCCAGGTGCCCTGCGCGAACAGCGCGTAGCTGTCGATCTCGATCTGGCCGTGGCCGATGCTGGTGACGTTGGCCAGCGCGCCGGGTGGCGTGTCATTCCAGGTATCCGCAAGCGGGCCATTGAAGAAGAAGGATTCGTTGGTCAGGTCCTGGCGAAAGTAATAGGCGCCCAGCACATAGTCGAAGCGGCCGCCACTGGGTGAGGCCAGACGCAACTCCTGCGAGTACTGGTCGTCCCGTACCGACTGGCCGGCGTTGAGGCTGACCGGCACGTTCAGCCCATCGTCGTTGCGCGGCGTGAAATTCCAGAAGCGGTATGCGCTGACGGACGTCAGCGTGAAGTCATTCGCCAGTTTCCAGTTGGCTTCCAACGAGGTGCCGCCCTGGAACACCCGCACGTTCTGCGCGCCGTCGATATTGACCTTGCCGTCGCGGCCATCCACCAGGGTGGCGCCGACCGCGGCCGCGCGCTGTTCGTAGCGGTTTATCCCGCCGATGGTCGGGCCGGTGCTGAACAGCACCCGGGTGCCGTTGCTGGAATCTTCCTCGTGGTAGTCGCCGATCCAGCGCACGTTGAGGTCCGCGCTGGGCTCGAACAGCAGTTGCCCACGCACGCCCTCGCGCTCGCCGCCGTTCAGGCGATCGCCATTGAAAACGTTCTTGATGTAGCCGTCGTCGCGCGTGCGGTACGCCCCCAGCCGGCCCGCCAGGGTGTCGGTCAGTGGCCCCGACAGCACACCCTTGCCCTGGAAATAGCCGTCCTGCCCACCGCTAGCCTCGAAGCTGCGCTCCGGCGTGAAGCTCGGCTTGCGGGTGGTGATGTTGAGCACGCCGGCGGTGGTGTTCTTGCCGAACAGCGTGCCCTGTGGGCCGCGCAGCACGTCGATCTGCTCCACGTCCAGCAGGTCGAACACCGCCATGCCGGGGCGGCCCAGAAACACGTTGTCCACGTAAATGCCGACGCTGCTTTCCAGGCCATCGCTGGCCGGGTTGTTGCCCAGACCACGTATGGAAATGCTCGACTGGCGGGCATGCATGTGTGCCACGTTGACGCTGGGCGCCAGTTGCTGGATGTCCTGCACGCGGTAGATGCGCTGCGTCTCGAGCGTTTCGCCGCCCAGCACACTCATGGGCGTGGGCACATCCTGCGCGTCCTCCTCGCGGCGGCGCGCCGTGACGGTGACTTTCTTGAGCGCCACCGCCGACTTGGCGGGCGTTGCCGTGACGGCAGGCTGGGTGTCGGTGTTGTCCAGCGTGGGCGCGGCATCTTCTGCCCATGCGCCATGCCTGGCGCCCATTGCCTCCAGCGTCAGCAGCAACGCCACCACCCGTTTCGACCTCTGCGTGTTGCCTGCCGTGGCGGTTCCGGCAGGCCGCGGCATGACGTCTTTTGTTTCGAAATCCATTGCTCCCTTCCTTGAAAGTTCGTTACGTGGCGAATGGGTCGGCCAGTTTTGTGCCGCACAAGCTGCGCCGCGGGGTTGCAGACTGCCGGCGCCCCTATGCAGCGAGAAACGCTGTTTTCGCGGCGACGGGGAGCCTGTTAGTCAGGCCAGGCCTTGAGCAGCCCCCGTGCCAGATCACATGTGTTTGTTTTAATTAATGAAACATCAGGGCTTCGAGGGGCGCCTGTTGCCCATACAGCAGTTGCGGAAGCAGGTTGCGGGTAACTCAGCAGCGCAACCGGCTGGTGCAGTCCGTCGGAAAGTGGGGGATGAGGCGGGATATGAAGCGGCCGGCCGGGGGATCAGCGGCGCCAAGCGTCAGAGCAGCGCGAAGGGCGGCATGAGTGAGGCAAAGGAACCCGCAGCGGCCGGCTGCGACCCGCGGATCGGGCCGCCGCCCGGGCGGCGCGGTCCGGCGGTTGGCCGGTACTGCTGACGGGACGTGGCGCAGGCGCGGCCCTGGCGCCGCGGGCTTTCGCCTGCTTACTTACAATACCGGCCACATCCCCTGATCAGTCCAACGTGCATGAACGCTGCCGACCGCCCGACGCCGACCAACTTCATACGCCAGATCGTCGAGCAGGATCTGGCCATCGGGAAGCATCGGACGGTGGTCACGCGCTTTCCGCCGGAGCCCAACGGCTACCTGCACATCGGTCACGCCAAGTCGATCTGTCTGAATTTCGGTCTGGCGCAGGAGTTCGGTGGCGTCTGCCACCTGCGCTTCGACGACACCAACCCGGCCAAGGAGGACATCGAGTACGTGGAGGCCATCGAGCGGGACGTGCGCTGGCTGGGCTTCGACTGGGGCGACAAGCTGTTTCACGCCTCGGACTACTTCCAGCAGCTGCACGACTTCGCGGTCCACCTGATTCGCGCCGGCAAGGCCTACGTGTGCAGCCTGAGCGCCGAGGAAACCCGCGCCTGGCGTGGCACGCTGACCGAGCCGGGCCGCGACAGCCCGTACCGCACGCGCAGCGTGGACGAGAACCTGGACCTGTTCGCCCGCATGCGGGCCGGTGAGTTCCCGGACGGCGCGCACGTGCTGCGGGCCAGGATCGACATGGCCTCGCCGAACCTGAACCTGCGCGACCCAGTGCTGTACCGCATCAAGCACGCGCCGCACCCGGTGACCGGCGATGCCTGGTGCATCTATCCCATGTACGACTACGCGCACTGCGTGTCGGACGCGCTGGAGGGCATTACCCACTCGCTATGCACGCTGGAGTTCGAGGATCACCGTGCGCTGTACGACTGGATCCTCGACCAGCTGCCGGTGCCCTGCCACCCGCGCCAGATCGAGTTCTCGCGCCTGAATCTTTCCTACACGGTGATGAGCAAGCGCCGCCTGCACGAGCTGGTGGAAGGCGGCCACGTGCACGGCTGGGACGATCCGCGCCTGCCGACGCTGTCGGGCCTGCGCCGGCGCGGCGTGCCGCCGGCCGCCATCCGCGACTTCTGCAGCCGCGTCGGCGTGACGCGCAAGGAGAACGTGATCGACGTGGTGCAGCTCGAAACCTGCATCCGCGAGGCGCTGGAGCAGTCCGCGCCGCGCGCGCTGGCCGTGCTGCGCCCCCTGAAGGTGGTGATCGAGAACTACCCGGCCGACCAGACCGACTGGCTGGACGCGCCCAACCATCCGCAGCGACCTGAGCTTGGCAGCCGCCAGCTGCCGTTCGGGCGCGAGATCTACATCGAGCGCGACGATTTCATGCTCGACCCGCCCAAGGATTTTCACCGCCTGGCGCCGGGACGCGAGGTGCGCCTGCGCTTTGCGTATTTCATCCGCTGCGAGCGGGTGGTGACCGATCCGGCCAGCGGCGAGGTACTGGAACTGATCTGCAGCTACGACCCGGCCACCCGCGGCGGCAACGCCCCGGACGGGCGCAAGGTGAAGGGCACCATCCACTGGGCCGATGCCAGGCACGCCCTGCGTGCGCAGGTGCGCCTGTACGACCGCCTGTTCGCGGTGCCGGACCCGGCCGGGGAGACCGATTACCTGGCGCTGCGCAATCCGGACTCGCTGCAGGTGCTGACCGACTGCCTGCTCGAGCCGGCGCTGGCGGCTGCCACCGGCGGCTATCAATTCGAGCGCCTCGGCTACTTCACGCCCGACCCGGACAGCCGCCCGGACGCGCCGGTGTGGAACCGCACCGTATCCCTGCGCGACACCTGGGCCAAGGTGGCGGCGCGCGGGTGATGTGCAGACGCTACCGTGCAATCGTCACCGACGTACGTGCTTCGCTGGCCCAGATGTTGGTTGAATTCGGTTGTCGCACGGACCTCTCCTCTAAAAACGTAAAAAAACCATGTTTGAGAGTGCTCACGCTGCATCACGCTGAAGCCATCCTCAAACACGATATGCCGGAAGCCGTGACCGAGTTGGAAGAAGTTTTGGCGGCGGTGGTGATACCGGTGGAGGAACTGCTTAGACTCAAGTTCCAAGTGCAACACCCTGCTGCAGGTAAGGTATTGCGATGGGAACGACGTACAGCCATTTGAGCAGCGAAGAGCGCGCAGTGATCATGATCGAACGGCGGCGAGGCCGCA